>JBGTLX010000109.1:0-8852 GCA_041743855.1 Rhizobiaceae bacterium
GAGACAGCCATGACCAATCGCAACTTTACCACCACCTTCGAAGTGGAACAGACTCCGGAAACGGTCTTCGCCGCCATCAACAATGTTCGCGGATGGTGGTCGGAAGAAATTGAAGGCAGGACCGACAGACTCGGCGAATTCAACTATCGCTTCAAGGATCTCCATCGCTGCAAGATCGAGGTAACGAAGCTCGTGCCCGGCAAAAAAGTCGCCTGGCGCGTACTGGACAATTATTTCAGTTTTACCGAGGACAAAACGGAGTGGACCGGCACCGAGATCGTCTTCGATATTTCGAGGAAGGGCGACCGGACGGAAATCCGTTTCACGCACCAGGGTCTGGTTCCGGACTATGAGTGTTATGACATCTGCTCGGACGGCTGGGGCACCTATATCAACGGCAGTTTGCGGAGCCTGATCACGACCGGCAAGGGGCGCCCCAATGTCGGGCAACCCATGACCGGCAGTGAGCGGGCGCTTACTGTTTAAGCAATTCTGCAGTGGACTTGCCGCCCGGCCCGCCCGGCCGAGCGCCTCAAGCGATTGGGATCTGACATGCGGAAGTTGATTACTGGAGTGAAGCTTTCCCTCGATGGGAAGATCGAGGGGTCTGAAGGCCATGCGGATTGGGTCGAAGCGTAGTCGGAGGACTACGGCCTGATGCCGCAAGTGGACGCGTGCGTGGTTGGAGGAGGCATGTACCCCGGCTGCCAGCGGTATTGGACTGCGATACAAAAATGAGCCGCACAAGCCCGTCTGGATCACTGGCAGTGCGCCGACGCAGCTGAGGTCGAATAGGCCCGCTTCGCCGCGCGGACCCCACATTATGTGATATCGAGCACCCGACCTCGGCTCGTTGGCCGAGCACGAGTTTCGTCCGGGAACTCGAGGAAATCGCTGCCCTCAAGTAGCAGCCCGGCAAGGAACATTTATCTCAGGGGGGTGCTTTCATGTCATGGGCGTCGGCGCCCATGCGCACGGTGAGCGCACCCTCGAGGATATACACATGCTCTTCTTCGAAAATGTGAAAATGCGCGGGCGAGCTTTGCCTGCCCGGCCCCAGTTCCTCGATCGCACGCCGACGCGATAATCCTCGCCCATCGCGGCTCGGCTCAGGTGACGGTAGCGCACCGATACGCGGGACCTCGGACCATTCCCTCCACGCGACGTCGAGCGGCGCAATCGGCTTTGGCGGCGCAGCTTTTTCTGTCGACATATGTTGGCGACCTCCGTTTGCGATCTGGCCTCGGCGATGCTCCGGACAAATTTGGACTAAAAGTGGCAGCCTTCAACCTCGTTCGGAGTCCATCGAAGCCTGGACTGTCTTCCCAAGCACATCGAACAGCCACGCCAAGCCCATATGGTGACGGCCCTAGATGACGACGCTTATAAGATTTTCAAACGCCAAACCTTGCAGGCTTACGCAACGTATCTTACCTAGATGTCGCGGGCCGGGCCCCTCTGGCGACCCTGATGGTCGTGATGTCGGACCGCATCGAGTGCGCTCGATGCCCGGGTCCGACCACCGCTCCCGCTCGAGCTGCGCTCCCTGACAGGGAGGTGGCGTGTGGAATTCCTGACTATAGAGTGGCTCGGCAAGCCCGCCTGGATGTGGCTGGGCTTTTTGGCAATCGTCGGCTTGTTGTTGGCGCTCGACCTCGGTGTGTTGCATCGCAAGCAGAAGGAGATCGGGGTGCGCGAAAGCCTCGCGCTCTCCGCCGGCTATCTGGCCCTCGGACTTTCCTTTGCCGGTCTGGTCTGGTGGCAGCTCGGCGAGACCGCCGGCATCCAGTACCTCACCGGCTTCATCGTCGAGAAAAGCCTCGCCCTCGACAACGTCTTCGTCATCGCGCTGATCTTCGGCTTCTTCGCCGTGCCCCGCCTGTATCAGCACCGCGTACTGTTCTGGGGCATCCTCGGCGTGATCGTGCTGCGCGCGATCATGATCGGCATCGGCGCGACGCTCGTCGCCGAGTTCGCGTGGGTGCTCTACGTATTCGCGGCCTTCCTGATCCTGACCGGCATCAAGATGCTCGCGCTCGGCGACAAGGAGACCGATCTTTCCAGGAACCCGGTCCTCAAGTTCGTTCGCCGACGGTTCCGCGTCACCGATGAACTGCACGGCGAGCGTTTCCTGGTGAAACTGCCCGACCCCACGACGGGCCGGCTCGTGCGCTACATGACGCCGCTCTTGCTCGCGCTCATCCTGATCGAGATCGCCGATGTGATCTTCGCGGTGGATTCGGTGCCGGCGATCTTCGCTATCACGACCGATCCCTACATCGTCTACACGTCGAACATCTTTGCGATCCTCGGCTTGCGCGCGCTCTATTTCGCGCTGGCGGCGGTCCTCCACCGCTTCGCCTATCTGAAGCAGGCGCTGGCGGTGCTGCTGATCTTCATCGGCTCGAAGATCTTCGTCGCCGATCTGCTCGGCCTCGAGAAGTTCCCGGCCGCCTGGTCGCTCGGAGCCACCTTCGCGATCCTCGCCGCGGGCATCGCCTATTCGCTGTGGCGCACCCGCAATCCCTCCCTACCCGTGAAAGGAGAGTCCTGATGCCCCTTTTCCTGTGTCCCAACGACAATGAATCGATGCAGACCGTGCAGCGGTCCGGCGTCGAGTTCGACATCTGCCCGACCTGCCGCGGCGTCTGGCTCGACCGCGGCGAGCTCGAGAAGCTGCTCGCGGTCGCGCGGGAGGACGATCCCGGAGACCAGGCCCGTAATCAGGAACGGCCGCCGCGAAGCGGGTACGATGCCAGACCGCCGGCCCGTCCTGAAGGTAGGCGCAGTTGGGACGATGATGACGACGACTACCGGCGCAAGAAGCGCCGCTCGAGCATTTTCGACATCTTCGACTGATCGCGCGCAAGTACCCGCATGTCATCATCACGACGTTCAATACTCGCGGCAGGCGCCGCCTTGGCGGTCGCGGGCGCGCCCCGCGTTTCAGCCGCCCCTCCTGCAAACCCGGACCGACAAAGCGGTTGCCGAACTCCTCCGTCGGCGGAAGCGAACGCGGCGCTTATGCGCGGGGATATGGACGTGTGTCGCGCCCTGGTTCCCATCACGGACCACTTTATGCTGATGGCTTCCTTCGGCGGAACGCCCTCGCGCGGCTCGGAGTGCACGAGCGAACGATGGCAGGCGATAGGGGGGTCGGCGGCCTGCCGGTCCAGGACTGGTCGCTGCGCGTCACTCTGGTCTATCGCCGCGAAGGCGCCGAGTGGAAGCTGGCGCATCGGCACGCCGACCCTCCCGCGCACGGCATCAGCCTGGAACAGGCGGCCGCGATCGCCAAGGGCAGAGCATGGCGACGAATTCGGCCCCGCCGATGCTAAAGCAGTCCGTCGAAATGCGCGCCGTGGAAAGGCAATGCGCGGCTGTCGCCGCCCGCGTCGATCAGCGTGATCGAATCCTTGCTCAGCCGGATTTGGGCGACACGGGTCCAGCCTGGTGGAGCGGGGATCGCGCCGAAGGCGTAGCGGATTTCGGTCGCCTTGCCCGGCGCGAGGTGCAGACCCGTCAGCGCGGCCTCGTCATCCGTATGGCCGCCGGGAAGAAGCGCGGCCGCCGCCTCCTCGATGCCGAGAACCGCGTGATGGCGGCTGTTCCAGGGCGGATAGTCGCGACCGCCATTGCTCATCCACAAAATGGTTTGCGGCAAAAGCCGCGCATCCTTGACGGCAAAGAACAGAAAGCCGTCCTTTGCCGCGAGCGCCACCGACCAGCCGAGGCGCACGCCCGACGTTTCGGGCAGGATGACCAGATCCTCATGGCCGCTGTCGAACGGATAGAAACTTGCATCGGAAAACCCGCCATCGGCCCGGCGCACCGACGACAGCGCCTCGAATTTTTGCGGGTAGGCGAGGATCGAGCGGCCGCGCGTGGGGTCGATTTCGAGCGCCGCAGCCAGCGTGCCGCCGCTGGCCTTGCTGGAGAAGCTGAGCCGGGCGCCGCCCGGAACATGCACCATGGCGTGGTGCGCGATCGGAATATGGCCGCGGCCGCCTTCGAACACATGGCTCTGATAAACGACAGGATGGCCGGGGCAGAGCGTGATGCGCTTCGTCAGCCGCGCGCCCTCGATCGTCTCGCGCAAGCGATACGTGACGGTCAGGCTTCTGTCGTCGCCGGTCCGTTGGCCGGCGCTGTCCCATGCCCCGTTGGCCGACCAGCCATGAATGGGCAGATCGGGACTGCTTTTTCCGAACGGAGCGCAAAAGAAATCGCCGGCGAGGCGGCTTTCGACCGGCGCGACGCCTTCCGGCAGCGTCTCGCCGCTGCGAACCCAGGGCGCGCGGTGCAGCGGTCGGAGTTTTTCGCTCCCGTCCACATCGATCACCAGATCGTGGATGATCCCGCCCTTGGGGTTGAAGGTGACGGAGATGCCGTCCGCCGCGATGATGTCCATCATTTGCCTTGCTCGTTACGAGATTCAGGTTTCGTTCGGGATGTTTTCCCGGAAAACCGGCTGGATGCGGATCGTAGCCGACGAAATATCCGTCTCGTTGCGGATCGCCCGGACCAGACGGTCGACCGCTTCCCTGGCTTCGACACGGGCATTCTGGTCGATGGCCGCGTCCATCACGCCGCTCAGAAGATGCCGGCGCGTGTCTTCCGTCAGATCATGGCCAATGAAGATAACGGATCGGTCGCGCCCCGCTTCCATCAAAGCGCGGGCGATGCCCTCATGGCCGGCCCCGATGCAGTAGATGGCCAGGAGGTCGGGATGTTCGGCAAGCAGCGAGCGGACCTCGCCATAGGCGCGATCCGCATCCTCGCGCACTTCGCGCGCGGCGACGATGTCGAGGCGCGAAAAACTTTCCCGCAGCACGTGGCGGAAACCCATTTCGCGCTCTTCATGGCCGCGGTAGGCGAGCGCGCCGGGGAGCAGGGCGACCTTGCCGGACGCGCCGGGCAGAAAGCGCCCGATGAGGTATCCGGCCAGACGGCCCGCCACCCTGTTGTCGATGCCGACATAGTTGGCGCGGCCGACATGGCTGATGTCGGAGACCAGCGTCAGCACCGGGATGCCTGCCGCGATCAGTTTGCGCACCGCCTCGCGAACCGAGGGACTGTCCAGCCCGATCAATCCGACGCCCCGGCATGCCGCGCGAAGCTCCCCGAGTTTTGCAGCCATCTCCTCGGGTTCGATCCCGCTCAAGCGGTGGATGACCAGATCGACATCGCCGCGAAAGTTTGCCTGCTGCTCGATATGCCCGGCCAGATCGGACATGAACGCGTTGGCGCCACCAGGCAGAACAAAGTCCAGGCGCAGTTTGCCTTTGACGGCCGCGGCAGGTCGTTCGCCTGCGAGTTCGGCGGCGACCGCCAGCACATGCGCCCGCGTGTGCTCCTGGACGCCGGGGCGGCTGTTGAGGACGCGGTCGACGGTCGCCCTCGACACGCCGGCAAGCCGCGCGATGTCTTCCTGTCCCGGTCTGGTTTCGGCCAATTTTTTACGTCCCCGCAAATCGCTCTTACCAGAGACTATGTGACCGTGCCGACCTTGGGTCAATAAAAACCTCAAAATGAGGCATTTCTTTCAATCAACTCTGCTGTCAAATGCCGTGAAGCCAAGGTTTCGGCTGCCGTGAACGGTTTTTTGCTTGACGCATCAAGATGACGCGTCAAAATGAAAATGCTATTGCACGAGGCTTGAGATGACGCCTACCGCCAGAGACTACAGTCTGATCGGCCGTGACGCCGCCCTTGCTGAGGCGAGCGGCATCTCGGCGGCCGAATGGTATTCCTGCCCCATACCCCGCAGGGAACTGAAGGCGCTGATGAAGCGCTCCGACGGACCGGCCTTGCGCGACACGGCGATCTGGTTTTCGGCGCTGGCGCTGTCGGCGGCGGGCGGCATCGCTTTCTGGGGCAGTTGGTGGGCGGCGCCGTTTTTTCTCGTCTACGGCGTTCTCTACGGCTCGTCGAGCGACAGCCGCTGGCATGAGACGGGCCACGGCACGGCGTTCAGGACGCGCTGGATCAACGATGCGCTCTATCACATCGCCAGCTTCATGATCCTGCGCGAACCGACGGTCTGGCGCTGGAGCCACACGCGCCACCATACCGACACGATCATCGTCGGCCTCGATCCAGAGATCGCGGCGCCACGCCCCCCGGATGTCCCTGGCATGTTGCTGAACGTCTTGGCCGTGAAAAGCAGTTTTCTTACGCTCAAGGCGCTTTTCCTTCACGCATCCGGCCGTCTCAGCGAAGAGGAGGCGACATTCATTCCGGACATGGAACGCTGGAAGGTCTATCTCGTCGCGCGCATCTATCTCGCGATTTTCGCGGGCGTGATCGCGGCGTGTTTTGTGATGCAAAGCATCCTGCCGGCGATGCTGATCGGGCTGCCGACCTTCTATGGCGGTTTCATGACCATCTTTTTCGGCCTGACGCAGCATGCTGGTCTGGCCGAAGATGTACTGGATCACCGGCTGAACACGCGCACGGTCTACATGAACCCGCTCTTCCGGTTCCTCTACTGGAACATGAATTACCACATCGAGCATCACATGTTTCCCATGGTGCCCTACCACGCACTGCCAAAACTGCACGAGGCGATCAAGGACGATTGCCCGCCGCCCTATCCGAGCACGGTCGCCGCCTATCGCGAGATAATCCCGACCATTCTGCGGCAGGTCAGGGAGCCGGCCTATCATGTCGTCCGCAACCTACCCTCCGGGGTAAAACCCGCGCCGTACAATCACGGGGCGGTGCTCAAGCCGGCTTAGCAATAGGTCTGACGCGGAGAAAAGATGGCAGACGAATGGATCGACGCCTGCGCCGTGGACGACATCGAACCGGAGGACGTGATTCGGTTCGACCATGGCGGCCGCACGTTCGCGCTCTACCGCACCGAGGACGACCGCTATTTCGCAACAGACGGCTTGTGCACCCATCAGCAGGTGCATCTTTCGGGAGGTCTGGTCATGGGCGCGATCATCGAATGCCCGAAGCACAATGGCCGTTTCGATTTCACCACCGGAAAAGCAAAAGGCGCTCCGGCGTGCGTCGACCTCGCGACTTATCCGGTTAAGATCGAGAGGGGGCGGCTTTTCATCGACCTCAAGGGATAAAAACATGTCAACATGGCGGGTCGTCGGGATCAATTTCGATCATATGCATATGGGCGATCTGCTCCGCGAAGTATTCGAGCATCCGGACGCGGAAATCGTGGGCATTTGCGACAGATCGCCGAAGCGGATGGCGCCCGCCGCCGCTGCTTTCGGCATTCCGGCCGAGAACGTGTTCACCGATCTCGACGCATGTCTCGACCGGACAAAACCCGATCTCGCGATCATCTGCGCTGCGACCGCCGACCATGCCGATCATGTCGAGCGCGTCGCCCGGCGCAAGGTGCATGTGCTGGTCGAAAAGCCGTTTGCGGCCTCGATCGCTGACGCCGACCGGATGATCGCTGCGATGAAGGCGGCGGACCGCAAGATGGCGATCAACTGGCCGCTGGCCTGGTATCCCTGCCACAACACCGCCAAGCGGCTAATCGACGAGGGCGCGATCGGCGACGTGATCGAGGTGCACTATTATGGCGGCAATCGCGGGCCGTTGTTCCACCTTGCCGACAAGGTCGAGGTCTCGGCGGAAGAGGTCGAGGCGGCCAAACCCTCGTCCTGGTGGTACAAAAAGGCGTCGGGCGGAGGCAGCCTGCTCGACTATGTCGGTTATGGCGTCACCCTCGGGACCTGGTTCATGAACGGGCAAAAACCGCTGGAAGTCACCAGCGTGGTGGACGAGAGGCCCGGCATCGAGGTCGACCAGCATTCGATTACGGTCTGCCGCTACGAGCGCGCTCTGTCAAAATTCGAGACGCGGTGGGGAACGTTCACCGACCCCTGGACGCAGCAGCCGCAGCCGAAAACCGGCTTCGTCATTGTAGGGATCGACGGCACGATCGCCAGCTACGACTACGAAGATCATGTGACCATCCAGACCCAGAAGCAGCCCGCATTGACGCAGATCCCCGCCGACGTTTTGCCGGCCGGACGCAGGTCGCCGATCGAATATATTCTGGATTGCATCGCCAGGGACGCGCCGATCCGCGGCCCGCTCGATCCGGCCTTGTCGCGCATCGGACAGCAGATCATGGACAGCGCGGTGCTCTCTTCCGAGCGGAAGCGCACGGTCGCGCTGCTGCCATGAGCGGGACGGCATCGAAGGAAGAGTCCTACGCGCTGGTGAGCAGACCTGCCGAGGCCGTTCCCGCGCCCGAGTTGAACTATCTGCCGCCGAGAACCAGAGCCTATCGCCCAAAAATTGCGCTGGTCGGGGCCGGCGGCATCTCGTTCGCGCATCTCGATGCGTATCGCAAGGCCGGCTACGATGTCGCCCTCATCTGCAGCCGCACGCTGGCCAAGGCGGTCGAGCGCCGCAATGTGTTTTTTCCCGAAGCCGAAGTGACCGACGATTTCGACGCGGTGCTGCGACGCGACGACATCGAGGTTCTGGACATCACCACCCATCCCGAGGCGCGTTATGCGATGATGGAGCGGGCGATCGACGCCGGCAAGCACGTGCTGTCGCAAAAACCTTTCGTGCTCGATCTCGACGCGGGGGGAAAACTGGCAGACCTTGCCGACGACAGGCGCGTCAAACTCGCGGTCAACCAGAACGGGCGCTGGGCGCCGCATCTGGCCTATATGCGCGAGGCGGTGCGCGCCGGCCTCATCGGCGATCTCGTCTCCTGCCATGTCGCGATCCACTGGAACCATGGCTGGATCAAGGGAACCCCGTTCGAGGACATCGACGATCTGGTTTTCTTCGACTTCGCCATCCACTGGTTCGATTTTCTGGCGAGCCTGATCGGCGACCGCGCATCCTCGGTGTTC
>JBGTLX010000110.1:0-1758 GCA_041743855.1 Rhizobiaceae bacterium
CTCCACTGCTCCTGCGGCAGCGCCTGCTGCTCCAGCGGAGGCGGCTCCCGCCGCTCCAGCGCAGGCGCAATAGCCGCTCCCGCGTTCCGTCTCGGCCAGGCTGGCGTCTTCGGGCACCGGCTTGGCTGAGCCTTTCCACAAGTTCACTAGTGACAGTATTTTCAATCGACATTGACATCTCAATGTGTAAACTAATCTTTACAATTCGGGATGAGCATCGACTTGCTGCGGACGCTTTGCGGTACATTGGCACTTGACGCCAGGCGGTATGCCCACACAGATCCCGTATGGAGGAGTTCGCACGATGAAACGCCGCACGGTCCTCGACCGGATTTCGTCCCCCGCCGACATGAAGGTCCTGACGCCTGCGGAACTGGCGCGTCTGGCCACCGAGTTGCGCGACGAAACGATTGCCGCCGTGTCGGTGACCGGCGGCCATCTCGGCTCGAGCCTCGGCGTGGTCGAACTCACCGTCGCGATCCACGCCGTGTTCGATACGCCGCGCGACAAGCTGATCTTCGATGTCGGCCATCAGGCTTATCCGCACAAGATCCTGACCGGCAGGCGCGACCGCATCCGCACCTTGCGCCAGAGCGGCGGGTTGTCGGGCTTCACCAAGCGCGCGGAAAGCGAATACGACCCGTTCGGCGCGGCCCATTCCTCGACCTCCATTTCGGCGGGACTTGGCTTCGCGGTCGCGCGCGATTTGAAAGGCGAGACGGGCCATGTGATCTGCGTCATCGGCGACGGCGCGCTTTCGGCCGGGATGGCCTACGAGGCGATGAACAATGCCGGCAATCTCGGCAAGCGGCTGATCGTCATCTTGAACGACAACGACATGTCAATCTCGCCGCCGGTCGGCGCGATGTCGAAACATCTGGTCAGGCTCTATTCGGAAAAGCCGTTCCAGGATTTGAAGGCCTTAGCCAAGGGCGCGGTTTCGATGCTGCCGCCGCCGATGCGCGAGAGGTCGGCGCGGGCCAGGGGCCTGGTCAAGGACCTCTTCATCGGCGGCTCGCTGTTCGAGGATCTGGGCTTTTCCTATGTCGGGCCGGTCGACGGCCACGATGTGCATCAGCTGCTGCGTGTGCTGAAAACGGTGCGCGAGCGCGCCGACGGGCCGGTGCTCATCCATGCGCTGACGGAGAAGGGCAAGGGTTATGCGCCCGCCGAAAACGCCGACGACAAATATCACGGCGTCGCCCGCTTCGACATCGTCACCGGACAACAGCAGAAATCGCCGCCCAAGGCCCCGGCCTATACCGGGGTGTTCGCGCAAAGTCTGATCCGCGAGGCAGAGACCGACGACCGCATCGTCGCCATCACGGCCGCGATGGCGTCGGGAACCGGGCTCGACAAGTTCCAGAAACGGTTTCCGTCCCGCTTCTTCGATGTCGGCATCGCAGAACAGCACGGCGTCACCTTCGCCGCCGGGCTTGCGGCGGCGGGCATGCGGCCGTTCTGCGCCATCTATTCCACCTTCCTGCAGCGCGGCTATGACCAAATCGTCCACGATGTCGCGCTGCAAAAGCTGCCCGTCCGCTTCGCGATCGACCGCGCCGGGCTGGTCGGCGAGGACGGGGCCACGCATGCCGGCGCTTTCGATATCGGCTATCTCACCAACCTGCCGGGCTTCGTCGTCATGGCCGCGGCCGACGAGGCGGAACTCGTCCACATGGTCGCCACCGCGGCCGCGATCGACGATGGCCCCACCGCCTTCCGCTACCCGCGCGGGGAGGGCCAGGGCGTGGCCATGCC
>JBGTLX010000111.1:0-5040 GCA_041743855.1 Rhizobiaceae bacterium
TGGTCCAGCCGCCCAGCGTCACCGCGCCGACACCCTCCTGCGCGTTCAGCGCATACCACGCGCTTGCCGCCCCGCCGCCGACGGCGATGCTGAGCACAACAAGCATCAGGAAGACGGATTTAAGCATGATTCACCTGAGGACGGGCTGCAAATGGCGCTTCCGATGCTCACGTACCCAAATGTACGCTCCGCTTCGGGTCTCGAAACCAGCCATTTCGCCGCGCCCTGAGGTGAATCTCGACCTGCCTTGGTCACCAGGCAGAGCGCGCGCCAAAAACGATGGATCAGACCGGACTACAAGGCCGACAATGTCTCCGGTTCGGGAGGGGTTTCGATCGGCGGCGCGGCCCGGAAGAATTCGCTGAGAGCGCGAAGCGCCCGGGTCGTCGTTCCCGACAGCACCGGCGGCCGCGCCTCGTTTGCTGGCGCGTCAGCCACCGTCTGCTTTGCGGCTTCTACCGCCTCCGCTGCAACTTCGGCATCGACGAACGGATTTTCGATGCCGGGAATGGGCTTGAGGTCGATGTTCTGGTGCGCATAGACCATCAGGCGTTGCCAGATCATCGCCGGAAGCGAGCCGCCGGTCATGTCGTTGGTGGGACTGAAGTCGTCATTGCCGAGCCAGACGGCGGCCAGGAAATTGCCTGTGAAGCCGACGTACCAGGCGTCGCGATAGGCCTGGGTGGTGCCGGTCTTGCCGGCCGAGCGGATGCCGGGCAGCGCGGAGCGCCGGGCCGTGCCGATCTCGGGAATCTGCACGAGTATCGAGTTCATCGACGTCAGCGCCTGCTCGGACAAGACCCGCCTCGGCTGCGGCGCATCCCTGTTGAAATCGTAAAAGACGGTTCCCGACCGGGTGGTGATCTGGGTAATGCCGTGCCGTAAGCCCGAATAGCCGTTGTCGGCAAAGACGCTGTAGCCAGTGGCCTGATCCATGACCGTCATGCCCGATATGCCAAGCACCATCGTTTTGTGCGAACTGACCGGCGATTCGACGCCCATGGCTTCGGTCATCGCCTTGATCGGCGGGATCGAGAGGTGTTCCTTGGCCAGCCGCACCGGCACCGTGTTGATCGACTTCACCAGAGCCGTGGTCAGCGTCAGCTTGCCGGAATAGCTGCGCGTGTAGTTCTTGGGCGACCAGCTTCCCCAGTAGATGGGGCCGTCTGAGACCACGGAGTCCGGGGTAAAACCGTTCTCCATGGCGGTAGCGTACACATAGGGTTTGAACGAGGACCCGGTCTGGCGCAGCGCCTTCGTCGCCCGGTTGAACTGGCTCGTGCCGTAATCGCGCCCGCCGACGATGGCGCGCACCGAGCCGCCGGTCTCCATGACCACGACCGCCCCTTCGGTGACGCTATATTCCTTGCCGAACTGGCGCAGATGGAACTCAACCGATTCCTCGGCCGCGCGTTGCAGGTTCATGTCGATCGTGGTTCTGGCCACCATCGAGCGCACGCCCGATTTGGCTGCCAGCCGCTTGGCTTCCTCGAAAGCCCAGTCGAGAAAATAGTCTGGGCTCTTCACATTGCCGCGATCCACAATATCGGCCGGCTGAAGCCTCGCCGACAGGACCTGCCCCTCGGTCATGAAGCCGCTCTGGACGAGCGCGGTGAGAACCACGTTGGCGCGCGCGCGCGCCGCGGGCAGGTTGATGTGCGGGGCGTATTTGGCCGGCGCCTTGAACAGGCCGGCGAGCATGGAGGCTTCGGCAAGGTTCAGATCCTTCACGGCCTTGCCGAAATAGAAATCGGAAGCCGCCGCAATGCCGAACGTGCCGCCGCCCATATAAGCGCGGTCGAGATAGAGCTGGAGAATTTCCTTCTTCGACAGGTTCATCTCCAGCCAGACGGCGAGGAATGCCTCCTTGACCTTGCGCTCGACGGTGCGTTCGTTGGAGAGGAACAGGTTCTTGGCGAGTTGCTGGGTGATGCTCGACCCGCCCTGGACGACCGAATTGGCGCGCACGTTTTCCGACATGGCGCGCGCAAGGCCGAGGAAATCGATGCCGAAATGCTCGAAGAAACGCCGGTCCTCGGTGGCCAGCACGGCCTTGACGACATGGTCGGGCATCTCGTCGACCGGCACCGAGTCGCGCTGGATGATGCCGCGCTGCCCGATCTCGTTGCCCTGGCGGTCGAGGAAGGTGACGGCGAAATCGTCCTGGGCGAGCCAGTCGCCGGACGTGTGCTCGAAAGCGGGCATGGCCAGCGCCAGCATGACCACCGAACCGGCGGCGCCCAGCGTAAAGCCTTCGCCCAGAAGCTCGAACACGCCGCGCCGCCAGCCGCTGACGCGGAAGCGCCGGAAGAAGATGGTCAGGTTTTCCCAGGCCACGCCGGCCTTGAAGCGGGCTTCATAGAGCGTCGAATCGATCCACGCATCGACCGCCAGAAACCGGTTGGCTTTCGGGCTTTTAATCGGTCGGGTTTCGACGGGCCTTTGCATTCGATTGCGTCCGGGTATCCTTTGCCGAGCGTCGAAGACCTTGCTGGCCTGAACGCCGGAAACCGCGCCTTGTTCCTGATTATAGCAGGCCCGACAAGCGCAAACGAGCCACACGGGTTTACTTTCCGTGATCAACGTAAATTTGATCGGCAGCTCAAGGATTGCATTGTTGCGAAAGGCCGACCGGCGACCAAAGGAGACTGCAGCCTGCACAGGAGAGTTGAGGTCTGAATTGCGCCATCTCCAGACATTTTTATCCGATGACGTCGCGCGGTCTTCGCTATTAACGAACTGTTAACCATGACGGGCCTAGCGTTCACAAATCAGTAAGGATTTGCCGTTCGTGAACAGCGTCGCCCCCATCCAGACCGACAGCGCTCCTTCCGCCCAGAAGAAGTCGATACGCTTTCCGGCCCGTTCGTTTCTTGCCTTCGCGCTGGCGCCGGAAGCCCCGCTTGGCGAGTGGCTGGAGAGCCTCGACCGGTGGACCGAGAACTCTCCGGGGTTCTTTGCCGGTCGCCCGGTCGTGCTGGACCTAAATCTCCTCAAGCCGGAGGTGAGCGAGGTCGGGGCGCTGGTCGCCGAGCTTGGCGAGCGCGGCATCCGCATCTACGCGATCGAAGCCCACGGCATGGATTTTCTCGGGCCCGACCTGCCGCCCTTGCTGAAAGGGGCGCGGCCCGCGACAGTCGAAAAGCCGGAGGCCGAAACGCCCGCGCAACCGGACGCCGCCGCGCCGCCCAAGGCGGAGGTCTTGGCCGGGGCGAACACACTTGTCATCGACCAGCCGATCCGCTCCGGGCAGTCGATCTATCATCCCGAGGGGGATGTGATCGTGATCGGCTCCGTCGCCTCCGGTTCCGAGATCATCGCGGGCGGGTCCATCCACATCTACGGCACGCTGCGCGGACGCGCCTTCGCCGGCGCTACGGGAAATGAGCAGGCGCGTATTTTCTGCCGGAAGAACGAAGCCGAACTTCTGGCGGTGGATGGCTGGTATCGCAGCGCCGAAGATATGGACTCCTCGGCCTATGGCAGGCCTGTGCAGGCTTTTCTGGAAGACGGCGTGATCTGGGTCGCGGCCCTTTAACTGAACGATTGGAGATATGCAGATGGGCAAGGTAGTGGTCGTCACCTCGGGCAAGGGAGGCGTCGGCAAGACAACCTCTACCGCCGCTCTTGGGGCGGCGCTGGCGCAAACCGGCTTGAAGGTGGTTCTCATCGACTTCGATGTCGGCCTGCGCAATCTCGATCTGATCATGGGCGCCGAGCGGCGCGTGGTCTTCGACCTCGTCAATGTGACGCAAGGGCAGGCAAAGCTCAGCCAGGCTCTGATCCGCGACAAGCGCATCGACACGCTTTTCCTGCTGCCCGCCTCGCAGACGCGCGACAAGGATGCTCTCACGGAGGAGGGCGTGGCCAGCGTGATCGCGCCGCTCAAGGCGAAGTTCGATTACGTGCTCTGCGACAGCCCCGCGGGCATCGAGCGGGGCGCGCAGCTTGCCATGCGCTTTGCCGACGACGCGGTCATCGTCACCAATCCCGAGGTGAGTTCGGTTCGCGATTCCGATCGCATCATCGGCCTGCTCGATTCGAAGACCTTGCGGGCCGAGCGGGGCGAGAGCGTGAACAAGCACATTCTGGTGACGCGCTACGACGCCGGGCGCGCCGCGCGCGGCGAGATGCTCACCATCGAAGACGTGCTCGAAATCCTTTCGACGCCTCTGCTGGGCATCATCCCCGAGAGCCAGGCCGTCCTGCGAGCGTCCAACCTCGGCTCGCCGGTCACGCTCAACGAGCCGAACAATGCGGCCGCGCGCGCCTATATCGAGGCTGCGAGACGGCTGCACGGCGAAACTGTCCCGATGGCCCTGCCGACGGACAGGAGAGGATTTCTCGATCGCCTGCTTGGAAGGAAGGCAGCATGACACTCTTCGACATCTTCAAGCGCCGCGGCAGCGCGCCCCAGGCGCGCGAGCGCCTGCAACTCCTGCTGGCTTACGAGCGCACGAACCGCAACCAGCCCGATCTCGTCGCCTTGCTGCGTGAGGAGATCATGGCCGTGATCACCAGGCACGTTAAGGTCGACCAGGACGACGTGCGCGTGACGATGGATCGCGGCAAGACGACGTCGACGCTGGAGATCGACATCCAGTTTCCCAATGCGGGCGCAATGGCGATCGCGATCTGAAGTTTTGGCCGCCGCCGTTTTCAGGGTGATCGGCTGCGCGTCGCGCGGCCAAGCCGGTGATTATTCCGCCGCAAAGGGTCGAATAGCCTTTCCCGCCCCATCGGGTTAGGGTCGGCCCGCCACGACACCCAAGCCGACATGACGCCACGCGATTTCCATCTACCCGGCCGCTCGCCCGTTTACGCGCGAGAAGGAATGGCCGCGACGTCCCATCCGCTCGCGAGCATCGCGGCGATCGACATTCTCAAGGCCGGCGGCACGGCCGCCGATGCCGCCGTTGCGGCTGTCGCGACTTTATGCGTGGTCGAGCCGGCGATGACCGGCATCGGCGGGGACTGTTTCTGCCTCGTGGCGAAGCCGAATGCGCCGGTATGGGGCTACAACGGTTCGGGCCGCGCGGC
>JBGTLX010000112.1:0-3446 GCA_041743855.1 Rhizobiaceae bacterium
AACGGGTTTCGGCAGGCTTTTCTTCAGTGGTCAATCGTCGGTCCCTTCGTTTTTCCAGACGCCTTCTCGCTTCAGGAAGGCGGAAGCCGCAGCCTGCTCGGCCGCCTGTCTGGTGCGTCCCATGCCTGAAATACCGGCAAACCCCAACGCTTCCACCAGAACGGTGAAAACCGGCTCGTGATCGGGGCCCTCGCGGCTCGATATGGAATAGACCGGCCGCAGGCTGTTGCGCCGGGCCAGCCATTCCTGCAGCTCGGTCTTGGCGCTTCGGAGCGACCCGGCGAGCGTTTCGGCGCGATGGCTCCAGTAGCGCACGATAAAGGCGCGCGTTGGTTCAAGACCGCCATCCAGATAAATCGCCGCGATCAAGGCTTCGACGGCGTCGGCAAGCGCGTTGCCGGCCTTGCGGCCTTTCAACCCCCTCGCAACCGGGTCCGCATGAAAGAGAGCGTCGAGACCCATCTCGACGGCGACGAGACCGCAGCTCTCGCCGCTGACCAGCGCATTGAGGCGCAGCGCCAGTTCGCCCTGCGGCGCGTCGGGATATTTTTTGAACAGCAGTTCGGCAATCACCAGACCCAGCACCCGGTCACCCAGGAATTCGAGGCGCTCATTGTCGTCCGACTTGCCGCGCGCGCTCGAATGGGTCAGCGCCCGTTGCATCAGCGAAAAATCGCGGAAGGCGTGGCCGGTAGCGTCGACCAAGGCCTTCGCCAGCGCCTCGCCGGTCGGACGCTTCAGAGGCATCGCTAATCCACGAAATTGAACAGCCGCGAGGCCCGCATCAGCGACGGCCACTTCCAGATCTCGAGCGGGCTTGCGCCGTCGGCGATCGAGAAGAAGATGATGTTGGCGCGGCCGACCAGATTTTCGGCCGGAACAAAACCGACGCTGAACCGGCTGTCGGTCGAATTGTCGCGGTTGTCCCCCATCATGAAATAATGGCCTTCCGGCACCAGGAATTCGCGCGTCTCGTCGCCTAAGCCGTTCTGCGTCAGATCGAGCGTATCGTAGGACACGCCGTTGGGCAGGGTTTCGCGATAGACATCGACAGGACCGTTGGATTCGGTAATGTCCGGATTGTCGATCGTGCCGGTCTTTTCGCGCTGGACCGGCGTGCCGTTGATGTTCAAGACTCCGTCGATCACCTGCACGCGGTCGCCGGGCATCCCGATGACGCGCTTGATGTAATCCAGCGAAGGATTGGGCGGAAACTTGAACACCGCGACATCGCCGCGCTCCGGCTCCGCGCTCCAGATGCGGCCGGAAAAGATGTTCGGCGAAAACGGCAGCGAATGGCGCGAATAGCCGTAGGCCCATTTGGTGACGAACAGATAGTCGCCTTCGAGCAGGGTCGGGCGCATGGAACCGGAAGGAATCGAGAAGGGCTGAAACAGCAGCGTGCGAATGACCAGCGCCAGCAGCAGCGCCTGCACGATGACGCTGACGGTCTCGCCGAGCCCGCCGGATTTCTTCACGGATTTTTCAGCCACGCTCATGTCGTCTCCGATTATTTGGTCGGTTGCCATATAGGCGGTGTCGCCTTGCGGGGCAATCACCACGCGGAGATCGGTTGCCGCCCAAACCGTCCGCTAGTCTGTTTGATAACTCGCCCTGCCGAGGCAGATGGCGTGGTTTTCGGGGTCGCTTTTGGGCGACGAGCGGAGCGTACTACAGTACGTGGGCACCGGAAGCGCAGAAAACTGCGTCAGGTGACCGGAAGGGTAGAGTTAGCAAGCGGACTCTCAGGCACAGCCTCGATGATGACAAAGGCCTGAGCCATCGGGAAATCGTCGGCGATCGTCAAATGGATGACCGCGCGGTGAGCCCTGGGCAGCAGCTTCTCCAGCCGCGCCGCCGCCCCGCCGGTCAGGCGCATGGTGGGCTTGCCGCCTGCCAGATTGACCACGCCCATGTCGCGCCAGAACACGCCGTCGGCTATTCCGCAGCCCAGCGCCTTGGCGCAGGCCTCCTTGGCGGCGAACCGTTTGGCGTAGGAGGCGGCGCGTTGCCCGCGCGCGTCGGATGTCGCCTGCTCCATATCGGTGAAGATGCGCGTGACGAAGCGATCGCCGTGGCGTTCCATCGATTTCTCGATGCGCCTTATGTCGATCAGGTCGCTGCCCATGCCAAGGATCATGGACGTTGCACCATGAGTCCAACTGTCTCGCGGGCCTGGTTTTCCCGGCGCATTTTTTCCGCCAGCCGAAGCCGGCGGCGCTCCTGGAACGCGGCGACGCTCGACCGCGTCGCGATGTAGAAGACCAGGCCGAAGGCCAGGCCGAGCGGGATGGCGCCGACGGTCATGGGTTTCAGCAACGGCTCCCAGATCAGCGCGAAATCGAGGTGACGAAGTGCGTTCCCTACCTGGAGCGGCTCAACCACCTCGATCGCCCTGCCATGCAGGACAAGCCGGCCAAGTTCATACGTCGCCCCCCAGATCAGCGGAAATGTCAGCGGATTGCCGATTGCGGTGCCCAATGCGGAAGCAACGACGTTTCCGCCAAAAATCCAGGCAGCCACGGCAGCCAACAGGAAATGAAAGCCCGGAACCGGCAGGAAGGATGCGAAGACACCCGCCGCGACGCCGGTTGCTATGGCGTGCGGCGTGGCGCTCAGTCGCAGCACCCGCTTGGTGAAATACTTTGCCGACCGCCAAAAGGACCGGCGCGGCCAGACAAGCGTTCTGACGCGCTCGCTACGGTTGGTTGGATGTCTGCGCCGAAACAGCATCGCTTTTCCTACCGGCTCCAGACCGACGCCGACAACTCTAAATATTCCGGCTGCCGGGCTTTATCGCCGGAAGCGCTGCTAGCTCCGGCGGCAGGCGGTCGGCGGGGTAGGCCGGAACTTCGTATTCGGCGAGCGCGACCAGCTTCACGCCGACATCGGTCTTGCCGGCCGAACGATCGATGATGCAGGCGGCGGCCAGCACCTCGGCTCCGAGATCGCGCAGGCAAGAGATCGTCTCGCGAATCGACAGGCCGGTGGTCACGATGTCCTCGACGATGACTATTCTCGCGCCCGGCTCGATCTCGAAGCGGCGCAGCCGAAACTCGCCGCCCTCGCGCTCGACCCATATCGCCGGCACGCCGAGATGGCGCGAAGTCTCGTAGGCCGGGATCAGCCCGCCGATCGCCGGCCCGACGACATAGTCGATCCGACCGGGAATTTCGGTGCGGATTTTCACGGCCAGCGCCCGGCACAGTTTTTCGGTCTTGTCGGCATGCATGAAGACGCGCGCCTTTTGCAGGAAAACCGGGCTGCGCAGGCCGGAGGTGAGGATGAAGTGGCCTTCCAGAACAGCGCCCGCCTCGCGAAAAATATCGATGACTTCACTGGTATCCATGTGTTCCGCCGTCTATCCGTTGACGCGCTTGGCCGCGCTGACGCTCGTATTGTCCTTCAACTGCGACAGCAGCCGGTTCAAATGCTTGAGATCCCAG
>JBGTLX010000113.1:0-4463 GCA_041743855.1 Rhizobiaceae bacterium
GTGCGATGCGACGGCGCGCGCGCCACGATCGCAGCTTATGCCGACGCGGGCGAAGGCGCCAACGGCCTGTGGACGGTCGGCCGCATGATCTCCATCAATCTCGGGATCGCGCGCACCGTCGGGCTGGTCTACTCGATCGGCAAGGCTGATCTTGCCTGGAACGCCGAGGGCCACAACGCCATCGAAGTCAGCGTCGAACTGATCGGCGAAGTCCGCGACCGCGATTTCCCGGCCCAGCCCGTCTTCGACCGCGGCATCACCATCTACCCCCATATCGGCGCCGAGGCGCACCGCATTCGCACGCAGGATTTACAGGCGGTCTATGATCTTGCCGGCCGTCATTCCATCAGCCTCGGGCAATTGTCGCAGGACGAGACGATCGACGCCCGCATCGCCATCGACGACACGCTGGCGCGCCATTTCGCAGTCGTCGGCACCACCGGCGTCGGCAAGTCGACGGCCGTATCGCTGATCTTGAGGCGCGCGATCGAGGCGCGTCCCGATCTGCGCATCCTGATCCTCGATCCGCACAACGAATTCGCCGCCTCCCTGCCTGAACACAGCGTTCGCGTCGATTCGACGACGCTCGATCTGCCGTTCTGGATGTTCCGGCTGGAGGAGTTCGCCGAGGTTCTGTTTCGCGGCCGCGAGACGGTTCCCGAGGAGATCGACGCGCTCCGCGATCTCATCCCACTGGCCAAGAATCTTTACCGCAATCCGCATGGTGGCTCTTTCGTGCGGAAGGGCTCCGACGCGCTCACCGCCGACACGCCGGTTCCCTACCGCATGGCGGATTTGATCAAGCAGATCGACGAACGCGTCGGCCTGCTTGAAAGCAAGAACGACAGGCCGTTCTTGAAATCGCTGCGCACGCGCATCGAATCCGCGGCCAGCGATCCGCGCTACAAATTCATGTTCAATTCGCGGCTGATCGAGGACACGATCCACGAGACGATCGGCAATCTGTTCCGCGTTCCCCATAACGGGCGGCCCGTCACCTGCTTCGAAATGGCCGGCATGCCGCCCGAGGTCGTCAATTCGGTCTGCTCGGTGCTTGCGCGCCTGGCTTTCGACCTTACGCTCTGGAGCGACGGCAAGCTGAAACTTCTGGTGCTCTGCGAAGAGGCCCACCGCTACATGCCGGCCGATCCGCGTTTAGGCTTTGCGCCGACCCGCCACGCGCTGTCGCGCATCGCCAAGGAAGGCCGCAAATATGGCTGCTATCTCGGCGTGGTGACGCAACGGCCGGGCGAACTCGACCCGACCATCCTGTCGCAATGCTCGACGGTTTTCGCCATGCGGCTCGCCAACGAGCAGGACCAGGCGATCATCCGCTCCGCGATCGCGGACTCGTCGGCGTCGACCCTGTCGTTCCTGTCGTCCATGGGCCAGCGCGAGGCGATCGCCTTCGGCGAAGGCGTGGCGACGACGATGCGCCTGAAGTTCGAGCGCATCGACGACAGCCTCATCCCCGGCGCGGCCAAGCGCCTCGACCAGGCGATTGCGGCGGCCACCGGCGATGTCGATCTGGTCTTGATCGTCGAGCGTCTCCGCAATGTGCCCAAGCCGCAGACCAATCTGGCTTTCGCCGAACCCGTCGATACGCAGCGCCAGGCCGGTGAAACCGGCTTTCGCAAACCCGATACGGTCGCTCCACGCCCGTTGCCCGCGCCCGAGGATCTGGATTTCGGCTACGGCCTCAAGCCGACGACGTTCGGCGCCCGCTCGCAATACGACTGAGCGTCCTCGAAGGATCACGCGCAGACGCGGTTCCGTCCCGCCCGCTTCGCCTCGTAAAGCTGCCGGTCGGCGCGCTTGTAGAATTCGTCGGCGGTCTCCTTGCGGTCCCAGATCGCTAGGCCGACGCTGGCGGTAACCTTCAGCCGCACATCGCCCGAGACGATCGGCCGGACGGCGATGGCCTTGCGGATGCGCTCGGCAAACCGCTTGAACGTATCGAGGTCCATGTTGGGTGCAACGACGGCGAACTCCTCGCCGCCCAGCCGCGCCACCACATCGTGAAAGCGCGTCATCTCGCGCAGGCACCCAGCCACCTCCCGCAACACCTCGTCGCCGACATCGTGCCCGTGCGTATCGTTCACCTTCTTGAAATGGTCGAGATCGATGATCATCAGGCCGACCGGCTTGTCGATGCGCCGAAATTCGTCGAGATATTCTTTCAGCGCATCGTCGAAATAGCGCCGGTTCTGCATGCCGGTCAGCCCGTCGGTCAGGGCGGCATGCTCCATTTTCCGGGATCGGTCGCTGAGCAGCGCCGTGGTGGCGCGCAGCTTGCCCGCTTCCCGCACCTGGATGCGCATCAGCGGAGAGATGAACAACACGCCGAACGCCAGCGCCGCCGCCAGCAGCATGCCGATGGTGACCAGCAGCTTGGAGAGATAGCCGATGCTGTAGAGACGCTCGGATTCGTAGGGCGAGCCGCCGGCCGTCTGGACCACGCCATAGGCATGCAGCGTCACGATTCCCGCGGCAATGATCACCGCGATGAAGATGAAGAACGCGGATTCCGATTTGTGAAAACGCATGCCCTTTTGCCCAGCCCGGACAATCTATGGCATCGCCGGCCTTACGGAGCGTTAATGGGGGGCAGCGTGGCCGATCGGTGCAAGGCTTGTGAGATTCACCTCAGGGCGAGCCGGAGTCGAAGACGGCGCAGCGACCAAACAGGGGGATTTCGAGACCCGGAGCGGAGCGTACACGAGCATGATCCCGAAAAGTGGAAACCGGTTTTCGGAAAAGATCATGCTCCATTAAGAATAGTACGAGAGAACCGGAAGCGTAGAAAGCCGCCATTTGCAGGCCGCCCTCAGGTGAATATCGACCCGACGCGCTGCCATTGCGGACCCAGCTGATGGCGAAACCAGGTGGCTTGCCGCTTGGCGTATTGCCGTGACGCGATCTTGGCCAGCCCGATCGCTTCGGGAAAGCCGATGGTCCCGGCCATCGCCGCCTGCAACTGGCGCACGCCGATCGCCTTCATCGCCGGAACGGACGGGTCGAGATCGAGCGCCGTCAGTTGCTCGACCTCGGCCAGCGCGCCGGCTTCGATCATGCGGTCGAAACGCGCTTCGATGCGCCCGACAAGCGCCGCGCGCTCCGGCTCCAGCACCAGAAACCGCGCGCTTTGCCGGTCGATCAGCGGTTTGCCCCGCTCGGCCTGCCAGTCGAGAATGGAGCGGCCGGAACTCTCCAGCACCTCCAGCGCGCGCGCTATGCGCTGCCCGTCCGACGCCTGTATCGACATTCCGGCTCGCGTATCCTCGCGCAGCAGGATCGTGTGCAGCCTTCCCGGCCCGTCCTGTCCGAGCCGGTAGCGCCAGCGCTCGCGCACGTGAGGCTCGATGTCCGGCATTTCGGAAATGCCTTCCACCAGCGCGCGAAAGTATAGCCCGGTGCCGCCGACGAAAATCGGCCTGCCCTGCTCCAGTTCCCCGCTGCTGATCAGCCGCATGACATCGCGCAGCCACGCTCCCGTCGAATAGGGGGTGCGCGGATGGACATGGCCGTAAAGCAGGTGCGGGGCGCGCGCCAGTTCCACCGCTCCCGGCCGCGCGGTGAGCACGTTGAGGATCGAATAGCCCTGCATCGAATCGGTGTTGACGATCGCGCCGCCGTAGCGTTCGGCCAACGTCAGCGCGGCGGCCGACTTGCCGCTGGCGGTCGGCCCGGCTATCAGGATCGCGTTCTTCACGCGTCCCTCTCCGGAAGCATCCATGCCGCTTGTCGCCACGCTGATATCCCATCCGGCCGCGGGTCGTCTGACGCAGCCGCTGGCGAGTAACGCATCCCGGGCGGTTCGCGCAAGCGCCATCTCCTGGCTCGGCGAAAGCGTCGCCTGCGACCTCTCGCTGCCTGACGACATCGATGCCGACGAGGCCGCTGCCATGCTCGGCGATGCGCTCGCCGGCGAGCCGCTTGATATCGTCGTTCAGGAAGCTGCCTCGCGACGCAAGAAAATCCTGATCGCCGACATGGATTCGACCATGATCGACCAGGAGTGCATCGACGAACTGGCCGACGAGATCGGCGTCAAGGATTTTGTGGCGGACATAACCGCTCGCTCCATGAACGACGAGATCGCCTTCGAACCGGCCTTGCGTCAGCGCGTGGCGCTTCTCAAAGGCCTCGATGCGTCGGTCATCGGCCGCATCATCGACAGCCGCATCACTCTGGCCTCCGGCGGGCGTACGCTCGTCACGACCATGCGCGCCAACGGCGCGTGGACAGCGCTGGTATCGGGCGGCTTCGACGCCTTCACCGCGCCCATCGCGGCAAAACTCGGCTTTGACGAAAACAGTGCCAACCGTTTGCTTGAAGCGGGCGGAAAACTCACCGGCGAGGTCGCCGAACCCATCCTCGGCCGCGTCGCCAAGGCCGAGGCGCTGCACCGCATCTCCCGGGAGCGTGGCCTGACGCCGGCCGACGCGATCGCGGTCGGCGAC
>JBGTLX010000114.1:0-7633 GCA_041743855.1 Rhizobiaceae bacterium
GCGCCGCGGTCGTCCTCGAAGGTGACCAGCGCGTCGGAATAGAGCGATTTGTCGGAGCGGCGTCCGGTGACGATGACGTTGCCCTTGTAGAGTTTCAGCCGGACCTCGCCCTCGACATCCTCCTGGCTCCTGTCGATCATCGCCTGCAGCATCTCGCGCTCGGGCGAATACCAGAACCCGTTGTAGATGAGTTCGGCGTAGCGCGGCATGAACTCGTCCTTGAGATGCGCCGCACCCCTGTCGAGCGTGAGCGATTCGATCGCTCGGTGCGCGGCGATCAGGATCGTGCCGCCGGGCGTCTCGTAGACTCCGCGCGATTTCATGCCGACGAAACGGTTTTCGACGAGGTCGAGCCGGCCGACGCCATTGACGCGGCCGAGATCGTTGAGTGCGGCAAACAGGGTCGCCGGCGACATCGCCTTGCCGTTCAGCGCGACCGGGTCGCCGTGCCTGAACTCGATCGTGATCTCGGTCACCGCGTCGGGCGCGTCCATCGGCGAGACGGTGCGCTGATGCACGAATTCCGGCGGCTCCAGCCACGGGTCTTCCAGCACCTTTCCTTCCGACGAGGAATGCAGGAGGTTGGCGTCGACCGAAAACGGCGCTTCCCCCTGCTTGTCCTTGGGTACCGGGATCTGATGCTGTTCGGCGAAGTTCATGAGGTCAGTGCGTGATTTGAACGACCAGTCGCGCCAAGGCGCGATGACCTTGATGTCTGGGTTAAGCGCATAGGCGGACAGTTCGAAGCGGACCTGGTCGTTGCCCTTTCCGGTTGCGCCATGGGCGATGGCGTCCGCCCCGGTTTCCCTGGCGATGTCGACCAGATGTTTCGAAATCAACGGCCGGGCGATCGACGTGCCGAGCAAATATGTGCCTTCATAGACGGCGTTGGCGCGAAACATCGGAAACACGAAATCGGCGATGAACTCCTCGCGGACATCCATGATTCGGATGTCCTTGATCCCCATCATTTCGGCTTTGCGGCGCGCCGGCTCCAGTTCGCCGCCTTGGCCGAGATCGGCCGTGAACGTGACCACCTCGGCGCCCAGTTCCGTCTGCAGCCATTTCAGGATGATCGAGGTGTCCAACCCGCCCGAATAGGCGAGCACGACCTTTTTCACGTCTTTCCACTTCGACATTTTTTCCCCAAAAATGGCCGGCGGCGTCGAGCCGCCCTGTCGGGCGGCACTCTTAGCAAAAATGCCGGAGCGGGCAAGGCGCAAAGCGTATGGGCCTCGCCGGTCCATCTGCGGTAGCGAAGTCAATCGGGTTGGATTATAGCCGGGACCTATCAAACGAGGGTGCGTCATGTCGTTCGTCCCTGATACCGCCGTTCTGATCCAGTTCGCCATCGCCACGATCATCATCGCAATCACGCCAGGTCCGGACATGTCGCTGTTCGTCAGCCGCACGCTGAGCCAGGGGAGGGCGGCGGGTTTTGCCTCGATGGCGGGCGCGCTGACGGGAACGCTGGTCCACACGACGCTGGTGGTCGTCGGCGTCTCCGCGCTGATCGTCGCCTCGCCCTCGGCTTTTTTCGTGCTGAAGATTTTTGGGGCGGGCTATCTGGTCTTCCTCGCCTGGCAGGCGATTTTCAGGGGCTCGGCCTTTTCGCCCGAGAAAAAGACCGGCCCGAAAATCTCGCTGTTGCGAAGCTTCGCCACCGGCCTTGGCGTCAATCTGCTCAATCCGAAGATCATCCTGTTCTTCATGACCTTCCTGCCGCAATTCGTTTCGGCACAGGATCCGAACGCGCCGGGCCAACTGTTTCTTCTGGGGGCCATGTTCGTGGCGCTGTCGATATCGGTCACCGCGCCGATGGTGATCGCGGCGGAGCGGTTCTCGCATCTTTTCAAGAAGAATCCGCGCGTGACCCGTGTGGTGGATTATCTGTTCGCGGGCGTGTTCTCGGCCTTCGCGCTAAAAATACTCACGGCGCAGGCGAAATAGAATCCGGCAAGCCCGGCCGACGGCCAAAGGCCATCATGCCTCGCCGTGCCCGGCGATCATCATGGCTTCCAGCGCCAGCCTTTCGGTCTTGTTCAGCCGCTCCGATTCGGATTTAAGCTGGCCGCAGGCGGCCAGAATGTCGCGGCCGCGCGGCGTGCGGATCGGCGAGGCGTAGCCGGCATTGTTAATCTGGTCTGCGAATTTCTCGATCGTCTCCCAGTCCGAGCACTGGTAGTTCGCGCCCGGCCACGGGTTGAACGGGATCAGATTGATCTTTGCGGGAATACCCGTGAGCAGCCGGACCAGCGCCTTGGCGTCCTCGATCGAATCGTTGACGTCCTTCAGCATCACATATTCGAAGGTGATGCGGCGTGCATTGGACAGACCCGGATAGGAGCGGCAGGCCGCTATCAACTCCTTCAGCGGGTATTTCTTGTTGATCGGCACCAGCATATCGCGCAGATCGTCGTTGGTAGCATGCAGCGAGATCGCCAGCATGACGCCGATCTCCTCACCGGTGCGGAAGATTTCCGGCACGACGCCCGACGTCGACAGCGTGATGCGGCGCTTCGACAGCGACAGGCCGTCGCCGTCCGACGCGATTAGCAAAGCCTTCTTGACCGCCTCGAAATTGTAGAGCGGCTCGCCCATGCCCATCATGACGATGTTGGTGATCTTGCGGCCCTCGGACGGCACGATCGCGCCGTCGGGCGTGTCGCGGTCGGGGAAGTCGCCGAGCCGGTCGCGGGCGCTCATCAGTTGGGTCAGGATTTCTTCGGCCGTGAGATTGCGGACCAGTTTCTGGGTGCCGGTGTGGCAGAAGGAACAGGTCAGCGTGCAGCCGACCTGGCTGGACATGCAGAGCGTGCCGCGGCCTTCCTCGGGGATGTAAACGGTTTCGATCTCGACCGGGCGGCCGGCGCCGCGCGAGGGGAAGCGGAACAGCCATTTGCGCGTGCCGTCGCTGGAAATCTGCTCCTCGACGATCTCCGGGCGGGCGATCGTGAAATGCTGCGCCAGTTGCGCGCGCAGATCTTTCGAGATGTTGAACATGTCAGCGAAGTCGGAAACGCCGCGCACGTAGAGCCAGTGCCAGAGTTGCTGGGCGCGCATTTTCGCCTGGCGCTCGGGCACGATGCTGCTCTCGACCAGCGCATTGCCGATTTCGGCGCGCGTTAGGCCGATCAGCGACGGTTTTGGGCCCGTGGCGCGGGGGCGCAAAGCCTGGCGGGCGCTGTCTGGAGCGATGTCGAGCGAAAGGGTCATGTGGGCGCTGATATGGGTGGGTCGGGGCGGATTATCCATCGCCGCCGCGCCACATAGCACGGTTGCCGCGCCGCGTCACGCGGGTGTGCCGATCGCCAACCGCGCATGCCCGAGACAGGGTCGGACGCTACCCGGACTTACTGGCAACTGTTGATCGACCCGAGGGCTGCCGAAATGCCCGACAGGGAAAACGAGTAGTTGGTCGGATTGCCGCGCCCGGATTGCGCCGCCACCTTCATATCCGAGCCGCTTTTCATGGCCGCGATCAGCAGCGGTTCTTCCGCCGCGTTCTCGACCCAGGCGGATTTGCCCTTGGTAAACATCGAAAAGGTCTTGTCGCCGATGGTGACCGAGACCTTCGAGCCTTCCTTCATGTCGTAGCCGGCGATGAACTGCGGCTCGAACGCGACCGCCTGGCCCGGGCGCTGGCTGACGAAGAAGAACATGTCGCCATGATCGAGCGTGGGGGGCTGCTTGGCGGTCGGCACGGTCAGCACGTAGCAGACCTTGCCGTTGGCTGCCTGGTAGCTGTAGGTGCCCCATTGGCCGTGCTGGCCCATTTTCGTCGCCGACTGGGCAAGGACCGGTCCCGAGGCCATGGCCAGCATCAGGCCTGTGAGTGTGCAAATCAGTAGGCGCATCGTTCCATCAGCTTCCTGTTTGGGCACATGGTGCGGAGGCAGACCCATTTTGGTCATGCCTGTTCGGTTCATTTTGATTTAATCTGGGTTACCATACGGTAAACTCCCTTTTCGAAAAAAGGATTTCCACCGGCCGGCAGCCTCGCCACGTCCCGCGATCGGGCTTCACAGCCTTCAACACGTGTCCCTTCGGCTGTTCAAGGGCATGAAAGCGGCAAGAGTTTGTCTTTTCTTGCCCGGCGGGAATCTGGACGTTTCCGGCCGGGGCGGCATATTGTTTCAAATGGGGGACAAATGGTCAGGCCCGACCGGGGACAAATCCTGACGATGCGCTCGAAAACGACAACTGACCGGCACGAAGAACATGCCCGGCTGGCAATCCGTGTGGCCGGGCAGCGCGACCGCGCGGCCTTCGCCGCGCTGTTCGACCATTTCGCGCCGCGCATCAACGGCTATCTGCAGCGTCTGGGCGCCGATCCCGGCGCTGCCGAGGATTTCGCCCAAGAAGTGATGAGCGTGCTCTGGCACAAGGCTCATCTGTTCGATCCTGAAAAATCCTCGCTCGCCACCTGGCTGTTCCGCATCGCCCGCAACCGGCGGATCGATGCGCTGCGGCGCGACCGTTCACATCTGATTGATCCGGCCGATCCGATGCTCGTGCCCGACGACCCCGAACCGGCCGACCGGCAGATGGATTTCCTCGAGCGCGACGAGCGGGTGCGCGCGGCGTTGCGCGATCTGCCCGCAGCGCAGCTCGAACTGCTGCGCTACGCCTATTTCGAGGGATTGACGCAGAGCCAGATCGCGGAACGGACCGGCCTGCCGCTCGGAACCGTCAAATCCCGGATCAGGCTGGCCTTTGGCCGGCTTCGAGGCATTCTTGAAGCGGATTCCGGATTCGACGTGGAGGGCTAAAGTTTGGACAGAGCCTCGCGGGCGGCGAGCCGGTGCGCGGGGGTGAGGTGCGCCCTGACGGCGGCGATCGCCGCGCTCAGCACGGCAATGTCGTCGGTGAAGCCTAGCCCCAGGATAAAATCCGGGATCGCGTCGGCCGGCAGCACGAAATAGGCGATTGCGCCGAACAATATGCCCTTGGCCCGCAACGGCGTCTTGTTGTCGAGCGCGCAGTAATAGGAGGCGACGACCTCTTCCATGAACGGTATGCGCCGCGCCGCTTTTTTGGCGGTCCGCCAGAATCGTTCACCGAGTTCGACGTCACGGGCTTTGGATCGGGCTTTGCTGACCATTCATTCTCTCCTGTCGAGAATGTGGTGAAGTCCGCTCATCCGTGCAAGAGCCTCTACGCCACGCCGGCGAAGCGGTCCATCTTGCGCGCCAGATCGAAATCGAGCGCAGTGAGCCCGCCGGCGTCGTGGGTGCTTAGCGTGACCTTCACGGTTTTATAGACATTCGACCAGTCCGGGTGATGATCCATCTTTTCGGCGGCGAGCGCCGACCGCGTCATGAAAGCGAAGGCCTCGCTGAAGTTCTTGAAGGTGAATGTGCGGGAAATCGATCCGCCATCCTCGGCAAGAGTCCAATCGTGCAAAGCGCCAAGCGCTTCGCCGACGGCTTCCGGTCCGAGTTTGTCGCGCGGCATTCTTCTGGCCTCCCGTCAGGCGGTTCGGCTACAGGCTACGGTCAGCGCATCGTCCACGACAGACTTGGCTCGGCCGGGTTCGCCGTTCGCAGATCGGTCCGGGCCAGCGGCCAGGCTTCCTCGACGACATAGGGTCCGCCGCCGACCGAATCGCGCGACGACATCAGGACGAAGCGGCCGACGCGAAACGGCAGCGTCGCGAAGTTTCCGCGCGCCGAAAGATAGTGCGCGACGTCGATGGGACTGGTGTTGCGCAGCCGGGCAAGCGTCACGTGCGGGGTAAACTTGCGCGGATCGGGCGCGATGCCCAGGCGCTGGCAGAGGCGGTCAATCTCGCCCTGCAACGCGTTGAGCTCGGGCGAGGCAAAGGCGCCGGCATAGACGGAATGCGGTTTTCTCGAACCGAACGCGCCAACGCCTGACAGCGTCAGTGAAAAGGAGGGGCGTCTGACGCGGTCCAGCGCATTGGCGATCTCGTCGGCGACATGGCCTTCGATGTCGCCGATGAAGCGCAGCGTCATGTGGTAGTTTTCGACATCGATCCAGCGGGCCCCGGGCAGTCCGCCCCGGAGCAGCGACAGGGACAGTGCGGCATCTCGCGGAATTTCGAGGGCGGTGAAAAGTCGCGGCATGGCCAGGATCCCTTCCTCGATTCGTCGTCTTCAGGTCAGCGAATCACCGATCCGATTCGGGAGCAAGCGCTTTCTTGGCGCTGCGCACCGAACCCTTCACGCATCCGGGTTGGCCCCGATGATCCGCTCGACCGATGGCAGCACCCGCTCGACCATGCGGTCGATGCCCTCGGCATTGGGGTGCATGCCGTCATCGAGCAGAAAACTGCTATCGGCGGCGACGCCGTCGAGAAAGAAAGGATAAAAGGCGACGCCGTATTTTCTCGCGAGTTTCGGAAAGATGCCGTCGAATGCAGCCTGATAGTCAGGCCCGAGATTCGGTGCCGCCCGCATACCGGCCAAAAGCACGGCCACGTCCTTTTGCGCGAGGCTGGCCAGCATGGCGTCGAGGTTCTTTTCGACCGTTGCGGGCGCCACGCCGCGCAGCATGTCGTTGGCGCCGAGTTCCAGGATGACCAGTTGCGTCTCGTCGGGGATCGACCAGTCGAGGCGCGCCAGGCCGCCGCTCGTCGTGTCGCCGGAGACGCCGGCATTGACGATCACGACATCGTGACCCCTGGCCTGCAGCGATGCCTCCAGCTTTTCCGGGAAGCTTTCACCCGAATTCAGGCCGTAACCAGCCATCAGACTGTCGCCGAAGCCTACGATCCGATAGGGCTCGGCCATCGAAACGAACGTCGCGGCCAGAATCGCGGTCCCGGCGGCGACAACAGTTTGCAGGCGTCGTTTGAAAGCCATGTGCGAAAACCCATATGTAAGCGGCCATTGCCGCCATCGATTTCCCATATAGGACAGTTTTTCCGTGACAGAACCCGTCATCCAGTTGAAAGACGTGTCGCTGACGCTCGGCCAGGGCGCGTCGTCGGTGCATGTGCTGAAGGGCGTCAGCCTTGAAGTAGCTGCCGGGCAGGCTACCGGCATCGTCGGCCCATCGGGCTCGGGAAAGTCGACCCTGCTGATGGTTCTGGCCGGCCTGGAGCGCGTCGATTCGGGCACGGTGCGGATTGCCGGCGAACTGCTCGACGGGCGCACGGAAGACCAGATCGCCGCCTTCCGGGGTCGTAACATAGGCATTGTCTTCCAGTCTTTCCATCTCATCCCCAACATGACGGCGCTGGAAAATGTCGCGGTGCCGCTGGAGCTTGCCGGCCATGCCGACCCGTTCGGCGTGGCGGCGCGGGAACTCGAATCGGTGGGCTTGAGCGACCGGGTCACGCATTATCCGGGCGAGCTTTCGGGCGGCGAGCAGCAGCGCGTCGCCATTGCGCGGGCGCTGGCGCCCGATCCGCGCATCCTGATTGCCGACGAGCCGACCGGCAATCTCGATCAGGCGACCGGACGGCAGGTCGCGGACCTGCTGTTTTCCAAGGCCGCCGAGCGCGGCATGACTCTGGTGCTGGTGACGCATGATGCAACGCTTGCCGGACGCTGCGCCCGGCAGGTTTCGATGCGGTCCGGCAGGATCGAGGCGGCTGGCAGGGCTCATACCTCCTCCCCCTCGATGGGGGAGGCGCCGCGCGCAAGCGAGGCGGAGGGGGTGCATT
>JBGTLX010000115.1:0-3919 GCA_041743855.1 Rhizobiaceae bacterium
GAGCATGACATAGTCCGGGCGCTGTTCTCCGATCCGATGAGCCACTACGGCCTCAACTGCGCGTCCTACTCATGTCCCAACCTGGCGGCCTTCGCCTATACGGGGAAGACGGTCAACGAGGGTTTGGCCCGCAGCGCCAAGCACTATGTGAACCATCCGCGTGGGCTGCGCATTGCCGGCAAGAGCCTTGTCGCCTCGAAGATCTACTCCTGGTACGCCGACGATTTCGGCGGCACCAGACGTTTGAAGTCGCACTGGAAGGCGTTTGCGGAGCCCCCGCTGGCGCGCAGCATCGAGGGCGCATCGATAGACGGCTATGAGTACGACTGGTCCCTCAACGATGTCTGATGAAGGACGCCGAGCCCTTTCCAGTGACGTCACCGCCCAGCGAAAACAATGGCTTCGCTTCGCGCCGATCCTCCTGATCGTCGCGGGACTTGCCATTGGCTACGCGCTCGGGCTTCACGAGTATCTCAGCCTGGGATATCTCGCGGAAAAGCGCGACGAGTTGAAATCGCTTGTCGACGCACACTATGCCGGTTCGGCGCTTGCCTTCCTCCTCGTCTATATCATCGCAGTAGCCTTTTCTTTCCCCGCCGCATCGGTCCTGACGGTCATTGGCGGCTTTCTGTTCGGTTGGATGCTGGGTGGCGCGCTCGTGGCTGTCGGCGCGACGGCAGGCGCGTCCATCGTTTTCCTGGCGACGCGGTCCGCTTTCGGGGATTTTCTGCGCAGGCGCGCTGGCGGTTTCGTCAAGAAAATCGCCGACGGCGTACGCGACAATGCGTTTGGCTATCTGTTCGTGATCCGGCTAGCGCCTGTCTTGCCCTTCTTCGTGGTCAACATCGCCGCGGCCCTCGTGGACATCACGCTGGGCCAGTTCGTCGCGGCGACGTTCCTGGGGATACTGCCGGGAACATTCGCCTATGCCTATCTGGGGCAAGGGGTCGACGGCGTCCTGATGACCGCGCGCATGTCTGGCAAGGCACCGGAACTTTCGGATCTGGTGACGACCGAGATCACCCTGGCCTTCTTATTCATTGCCATCGTCGCGGCCATTCCGACGATCCTTGCCCAGTTCCGCAAGGTCCGGGCCCGACGCGGATGACGGACCCACGCCGGCACGCGCGCTCGTATCTTGTGACGGGAGCATCCTCCGGGATTGGTCTGGAAATCGTCAGACTGCTCGCCGATCGCAAACATTCCGTGGTGGCCACCGGTCGCCGTGACGCAAGCGGCTTGCCCGCCCATTTCCCCGATGTGCCTTACCTCAGCGCGGATATGGCTGACGCTGCGCAGCGCCATCAACTGCTCCTGCAACTGCCACCCGAACTTGATCGGGCGATCCTATGCTGCGGGGCTGGCTTCTACCGCTCCATCTCCCAGGAAACTGCGGCCGACATCCAACGGATCGTGGAGGTGAATGTCGTGGCCGCAATACACCTGGCGCACGGTCTGTTCCCGAGGTTGAGAGAGTGTCGGGGGCGTCTCGGCCTCGTCGGTTCCGTCGCAAGACGCGGCACGGCTCGGATGCCGGTCTACGCCGCAAGCAAGGCGGCGCTGCACGGACTTGCAAGATCGCTCTCTATCGAATGGAGCGGCATCGTCGACGTGAAGGTTCTGGATCCAGGCCCGACGGCAACAGGCATGTCGGTCGCGGCGGGTCGCCCCGCCGACTGGCTCAACCGCCTCATGCTGTCGCCAGCCGCGGTGGCGCACGGGATCATCGAAACTCTCGAAGAGGGCGGCACCTTCAGCCGCACGATCTCGTATGTCCACGTGGCACGTCGCAAGCTCTTCGGATGCGCCGCGTGAAGGTCCTTGTCATCGGGGCCGCATCGGGGCTTGGCAAGGCAGTCGTTGCACAAGCCGCGGCCAGGAGCGACCGTGTCTGCACGATCGATGTCGACATCCATGCCGTCGGCGATGTGGATGGCGTCGTGGCATCGGTCGCATGTGACATCTCGGATGCCTGCGCGATCGAACAAGCACTTGATACACTCGAGCAGGAGGCACCCTTCGACCTCGTTGTCATCTCGGCCGGCATCAGCGCAACCGGACCGTTCGAGGAGATCGATCCGGCGCTGATGAGCCGCGTCATCAACGTCAATCTCACGGGCACGATGATGATGACCGCGGCGCTCCTGAAGCGCTCGATGATCGCACGGGCCGGCCGACTGGTTCGATCGACAGGACCAGAGCGTATGCGCTTGCTCCGACAGAATCACAACTCGCTGAAGCCATTCCATTTCATTCTGGAGCACACACTCAGGAAAGAGTGGTCGGATAAACCGACGGACGACTGCCAAATTTGCGTTCTCGCAGCTTAAATCATGAGGGCTATCGCAGCAGAAACCTGCTCAGCGGCAGCTCGAACGTATCGGCATGGTTTTTCAGTGCATGCAGAATTTCGATGCCGCTGAAGCGCCGGGCATCATAAAGACACAAGCTGATGATCGGATAGCTGTGCCCGATCTGCCGGTCATAGCGCGTCTCGAAATTCACCAGCTCGTCGGCACTGAGGCCCCGATCCAGAAACCACGCCATGTCGCCTACCAGTCGGAGCTTGCCGAAACCCTCCTGCATCGCCAGCCCGAAGGCCTCGTCAAGTACTGCCAGCATAGCGCCGGCACTCTGGGCGGCGTCGATCAGGCGTAGGCGCCCCGTTTCGATATCCGGGCCAAGGTCACCACGCAGGACCCGCAAAACATCGAGCATGTGTGCGCGCGCCGGTTCGGAGGCGATCAGAAAGCAGGCATTGCCCGCTGCAAGACCATCATTCAGGAACGGCACGGTCATCTGCACGCGACCGCGATCGCTCTCGTAAAGCTGGCACAGATGCCGGCCCCAAGGCACCGGCATGCCCTCGATGGTGGCAACATCGCCTGCAAGCTGGTCCGCGCCGTCCGCCGGCGAGGCTGCGGTACCCGGCGATCTTGTCGTTACGGCCTGCGTCGTCGCCGGTCTCACCGCCCCCACAAATGCCTCAAGGTCTGCGCGCCGGAACCGACGTTCCTGCCGCCCACCGACCCGCAGACAGCGCAACGCACCGGAGTTCGTATGGCGCCGCACCGACACCTCACTGACCCGCAGGAACCGCGCGGCATCATGGATGTCCAGCAAATCGCCGTCGCTTATCACCGCGCTGCTCTGAGCTCGTTCATTGTGCGCTTTGTTCGTCATGGTACCTTCGGTAGCCGTGAAGCCGCCGCGGTGCAAGCGCCGCGTAGTCGGGGCAGCCGATTCGGTGCACCCATCCTACAGCAGCCAGATCATTGGCGGAAAAGAGAGCGGGATTAACATTGAGCTTGACACAAAGTATCGCAAAGTCAATCATTGACAAACAAAGATGATGGTCTCGGGAGCATGATTACCGCATCGGGTTCCGACCGCGCTGCCTTCGATCGCAGGCAGCCCTGGTGCCGTGACGCGACCGGAGATGGGATCCCTGGCCGGTCAGCAGGGCCGACCGAAGTACATGACGGGGAGGAATCGCCGATGAAAACCCGTGCCGCAGTTGCCTTGCAAGCCGGCCGGCCGCTGGAAGTGATGGAAGTGAACCTCGAAGGTCCGAAGCCCGGCGAGGTACTGGTCGAGATCCGCGCAACCGGCATCTGTCACACGGACGAGTTCACACTTTCCGGCGCGGACCCCGAGGGGCTATTTCCGGCAATCCTCGGTCACGAAGGCGCGGGCGTGGTGGTGGAATGCGGGTCGGGCGTCACCAGCCTTAAGCCGGGTGATCATGTGATCCCTCTCTACACACCCGAATGCCGCAAGTGCCCTTCCTGCCTCAGCCGCAAGACTAATCTCTGCACCTCGATCCGCACGACGCAAGGCAGGGGCCTGATGCCCGACGACACCACCCGCTTCTCGATGCTCGATGGCACGCCGATCCTGCATTACATGGGCTGCTCGA
>JBGTLX010000116.1:0-3612 GCA_041743855.1 Rhizobiaceae bacterium
TGGGCCTGGCCTCGCAGATCGATCTCGACATCGAGGTCAACCGCGCCTCGAAAGGCCGCGAGACCGCCGCACCCGCCGGCGACACGCTGCTGCCCGCTTCGCTCACCGAGCGCCTGCAGCCGGAAGTGCCGAAGGAAAAGGACGAGGACGCCGAACTCGACGCCAATGCGGTGTTCGCAAAGCTTTCGGCGCTGAAGAGCAAGCCGGAAGAGGAAGAGTAGAGGGATTCTTCCTTCTCCCGTTGAGGGCGAAGGTGGCCGAGCGCAGTGAGGTCGGATGAGGGGTGTTCCAGCTTGACGAATACCCCTCATCCGTCGCCTTCGGCGACACCTTCTCCCTCAAGGGGAGAAGGAAGAAAGTCAGCTTTTCGCCACGCCAGCCGGTCCGCCTGCATGTTCGTGGCGTTCCATGGAGCGATAAAAATCCGCGAGCGTTCTGCCGCGCTCCGGTTTGAAAGTCCGGCCGGCTTCGATGACGGCGGCGATGCGGTCGATCCGGAACGCGCGAAAGTCGCCGCGCATCTCGCACCAGGCGACCAGCGTCCACACCTTGCCCCAGAACCACAGGCCGAGCGGGCGCACGTCGCGCGCGGACGCTCGTCCCGATTCGTCCCGGTAATCAAGGGTCAGCACCGTTCGCTTTTCGACGGCCCGCTCGATGCGGTCGATGGCCGCACGGTCGGCGTCGGTGACCACCCACATCGGCGCATGAATTTCGGTCCTCGCGATGCGGTCCTTTTCGGCTTCGGGCAGCACGGCGGCGATCTTGACCAGCGCTTCTTCCGCGGCCCGCGCCATCGTTGCGCCGCCAAAAGCCCGCACCATGCGCGCGCCGGCCACCAGCGCCACGATTTCGTCACGCGTGAACATCAGCGGCGGAAGGTCGAAACCCTCCCTCATGATGTAGCCGACGCCGGCCTCCCCGTCGATCGGCACGCCGGTCGATTGCAGATCGGCAATGTCGCGGTAGATGGTGCGCTCCGACACTTCGAGCCATAGCCCGAGTTTCTGCGCGGTGACGAGGCGCCCGCCGCGAAAATGCTGAACAATCTGAAAGAGCCGGTCGGCGCGCCGCATGTGTCAGCCCCGCAATCCTTCGCGCGTCCTCTGCTCGGCGACGAACTCCGCCCCGAACGACAGTTTTTTCGTGGTCGGCGTCTTGCCGTTGAGCACCCGCCAGAACGGCGTGATGCCCGACAGCGCCGCGCCGCGCTCCAGCGCCTCGTGCGCGGCTTCGGCCACTGTGCGCAGATGATAACCGATGGTGACCGGACAGGCTGCCTCCGCGCCATGTTCGATCGCCAGCGCCGTGCGCAGCGCGCGAACGTCCATCTCGACCCCTTCCGGGATGCTGCGGATGAAATCGTCGACCTGCCTTGGCGTCGGCACCAGCATCGACTGTCCTTCGAGGATATCGGCCATCGTTCTCGGCGACGGCTTTATGCCGTTGATGCCGGGCGTGTTCAGTCGGTCGGTCCAATCTTTCATTGCCGCTCTCAGACAAAAAGGCCAAAGCTGTTCCCCTCGGCGTCGGGGCGTTCATGGCCAAACTCCCGCTGCCGGAGACTACCATGGCACGGCCCTCCTGACAGCATCATGTCAGGAGGGGTCAGGGGGCCGGCGCGTATTCCTTGGCGAACATCCCCCGCATGTCGGCAAGCGTCGCATCCTGTTCCGGATAGAGCGTCTTGAGGAATACCAGCGCGAACGTGCCTGGAGCTGAACCTGGGGCCGAGACGATGGCGCGATCGGCGACAGCGTGGGCCACGTCCCGATAATGCTCCATGCCGGCATAGGCGGGCTCGTGTCCAACAATCCAGTCGCGGCCGTTGCTGGTGTGCGCGACGTTCTTGAACAGACCGGCGCGCGCCAGCGCCAGCGTGCCGGCGCAAATGCCGCCGGCCACTCCGCCGCGCCCCGTGACTGTGTTCAACAGCGCAGATACGTCGGGCGGCGTCCCGCCGGTCCAGTTGGCCGAGCCAATGATCGCGACCGCATCGAGATCGGCATTGTCGTCCGGGTCCGTGCCGCGGTCGGGCGTCAGGCGAAAGCCGCTCGCCGAAACCACCGGTTTGCCTTCGGGCGAAAGCGCCACGGCCTTTGCTCCGAACCATTCGACGGCCGAGGCCGAGAGCAGCCCGTATTCCCAATCGGCGAAATCGTCGATGAAGACGAAGCCGATGGTTTTGGTTGCGGCCATGATGGCGCCTCTGTGTTCGAGTTTCGTTCAGCGTCTGGCGCGGCGTTCGGTCAGAATGTCGGGCCAGCCAATATCCTTGCGCAGATCGGCCGGCAGCGAATTCAGGTATCGTTCCGTGCGGATTTCGTTGCGCATCGTCCTGAACTTGCCGGCGTAGCGGGCAAGTGTGCGAAAAATTGACGGCGTGAAAGCGGCCATGGCGGCTCCTCCTGTTTCGATGAGCCACCATCGCACAAGCCTGCTGACAGCAGTCTGTCAGGATGGATGCGCGCTCCCCTCCCCTTTGAGGGGGTGAGAGTGTTCGGCTGCAAGCCGACGAAAAGCCAACGATTTGGCTTTTTGAACGACGCACGCCCGGAGCCATGGCGTAGGGCATGGCACCAAGCCGGCTCCCCGCTGCTTCGCAGCGTCCCGGCGTTCGCTTAGCCTTTCATCGTGCCGCCGGCACGACGACTTCGCTTCGCGAACCAGCTGCTCACCCCTCAAGGGGGAGGGGAAACCTATTCCTTCATCGGCACCGTATAGTTGAGCGGCAACCGCCCGCCATCGGCGTAAATCGTCTGGCCGGTGATGTAGCTGGCGTCGTCCGAGGCCAGAAATACCGCGATCGCGGCTATCTCGGAGGGCTCGCCGATGCGCCCGAGCGGGGTGCGCGACAGGATGCGGCTTTTGGCGGCCGGGTCGGCGTTAACGCTGGCCAGCATGTCGGTCATGATCGAGCCGGGGCCGATCGCGTTGACGCGGATCCCATAGGGGGCGAGACCCAGCGCCATGACCTTGGTGAGCTGGTTGACGCCGCCCTTCGACACCGAATAGGGCACTTGGTTGGCGATGGCGAAAACGGCGTTGACCGAGGACATGTTGACGATCGAGCCCGGCCTGCCGCCGGCCTTGACCTTGTCGGCCATGTAGCGGGCCACCGCCTGGCCGGCCAGGAACGACCCTTTCAGATTGACGCTGAGCACCCGGTCGAAATCCTCCTCGGTGAGGTCGAGGAAATCGGCGGCATGGACGATGCCGGCATTGTTGACCAGGATGTCGATGTCGCCGAAGGCGTCGATCGCAGCGGCCACCAAATTGTCGATGTCGAGGAGCTTGCCGACATCGGCGCGAAAAAACCGGATGTCGCCGAGATTGGCCAGATCGCGCACCGCTTTGTCGCCCTTATCTTGGTCGACATCGGCGATTATCACCTTGGCCCCCTCCCGCAGAAAACGCTGGGCGATGGCCAGCCCGATGCCGCTTGCCCCGCCCGTCACGATTGCCGTCTTGCCGTCGAGGATCATTGTTCGCTCCTGTCGTCCCGCGTTCTATAGCGGCGCAAGGTAGGGCGGGACAGGTCTTCGCAGCCGAAATCGCGGCCGGATCGCCACCCGATTCTCGACACCAACATCACCGCGCGCATCGTCGGCG
>JBGTLX010000117.1:0-1833 GCA_041743855.1 Rhizobiaceae bacterium
GCTCCGGAAGATAGGCGACAGGACTGCGGCCTGCGCCCCGCAGCTTGCTTTCAATCTGCGCATCGGATTTGGGGAACGATTGATCGCGCTGGGCGGGCTGCGGCCGGCCTTAGCCCACGCCGCCCGTTCACCGCGTCGCCGCGTGCAGGGCCGACCCCGACGGTACTCAAAGCGCATGCGCCGATGAACCCTGGGCGGCCCAGATCAGGCCTGCGAGGCTGCCCGGTTCGACCCAGCGCGATCGGAGCCGAGGATCGGCCAGAAGCAGCCGAAACTCCGCGTGCTCGGGATGACCGGGATCGCAGATGTCCATGCCGCGGAAATCGTCCGGCGGGACGTGGCCCCAGTTGCGCAAACGCAGAAAGTAAACACCATCGGCGCCGCAATCGCGTGCAAGGTCGACGAACGCGCCCATTTCCCGGTAATTGCGATGCTGCACCACGAAATCCAGCCGAAGCCCATTGAACCCGTCCTCGCCCCGCAGCGCCCCGAGAAATGCGATGTTCTTCTGGAGGGCGCCGAAGTCGCCGCCGCGGCGCAACTCGGCGTAGGTCTCGGAACGGGCGGCGTCCATCGAGATCCAGACTGTGTCGACGTGACCGAAGAGGCCAAGCTCATGCCAAGCACGCTCGTCGCAAAGCAGCCCGTTCGTGTGCAGCTGAAGGCGGCGGCTCGGGGGCGCCGCGGCGGTCAGGCGCCTGAGGACGTAACGGAAATGCCGACTGCCGAAGGGGTCGCCGGAGCCTGTCACCTTGATCGTTCTGGCGCCGGATACGAGCTCGAGCAAAGGTCCGTCGAAGACCGCGTTCAACGCGGTCGACCGAGCGTGGTCGATCTGGATGAGTTTCTCGCGGCAGCTCGGGCAGAATATGTTGCATGAGCGATCGTGCGAAAGGATGACGCGAGCGGGCGGCGAGTCCACCTGCGTGGCGCGGTTCAATGCGAGCGCCGCTATCGCCTTGCGGTTCGTCGAACCCATGACGACGTCTCGACGCGGCAGGCGCCGAGCCGCGATCTGTGGGCAATGCCAGCGGCTGCAATGCGAGTAGTCGCCGTCGTGGATGGACCGACGGATCTCGCGCGCGCGCTCGGAGTTCCAGAAGGCGGCCGAGCCGTCCGAGATGTCGCCGATGGGGGCGGGTTGCCATGCCGAACAGCAGAAATGAACGGCGCCGTTGGTGCGCGTCTCGATCTGTTCGAAGGGCGCCGCGCAGAACCGGTCCTTGAGCCAGACATCGACCTCGCGCTCGAGCACATTCGAACGCGCCGCAGCTGCGTCCGATAGCCGCTGGGCGAGCAGATCATGGTGGTCACGGGCATTGGCTTCGGCGGTCAACGCCGTCGCCGCCTCCCACTTTCCAAGTCTGAGGGCGAGCATGGCTCCGGCGTTGAGGCTGACGATCTCAAGGCGCCGGCAATGGCGCGAAAGCCATTCGGGCAGGGCGTCGAGCTCCGCCTCGTCCAGAAAGCCTACCACATCCTGCAACAACGCTTCGACGATGGCGCGCGAGGTGATCTCGATGCCATCCGAAAGCGTGCGCGCCCGCAGGTAGGCCCGCCGCGATCCGTTCCATTCGGCGACAAGGGTCGCGAACCGATCCGGCGCGGGCACGGTCGTCACTTCGGTAACAGCCCCAGACGTCATCGCCACACCCCGCAGCCCACGAAGGCCCATGCCTGCCGCGTTCCAGGAAACCGGATTACTCAGTTTACGCTAGTGGCAGGGATTGGTCGACTCGGGGCCAACGCGCCGGAAGCTACGCGGCGAGGCGCTGGCCCGCGGCGTCGAAGTGGAAGACGCGGGCCGGGTCGGGGGCGAGGCGGATCGCCTCG
>JBGTLX010000118.1:0-8954 GCA_041743855.1 Rhizobiaceae bacterium
TGTTCCGGTCGTTCGCGGACGTTGTCCAGCCGGCCGACCTGCGCACCTATGTGAGGGTGCCGGAAATTGCCGGCGGCAAGCGCCAGATCATTACGGCCGAGCCGACCGCCGCCTTCAAGGCCTATCAGCGACATCTCGACCTGCGCATCAAGGCGATCGAGCTGCGTGAGGGACCGCCGCAGCCTGGGGACGATATTTTGCTCTCAGTCATCACCGACGGGCGCCATGCTGCGATTGATCTGCGCCTGGTCGACCAGGACATGGACAATGAAGAGGCCAACAAGCTCAATGCCCTCATCCAGAATGCTTTTCGCATCTGGCGGAAAACGATGGACGCCGAATATATCCGCAAGGACGGTCGGCCCTTCGACAAGCCCGGCGCCGGCCAGCTGATCTTCTCCGATCTCGGCACCATCAATGTCGAGGCGAGCCGTGGCTTTTCCGCCTATCGCTGGATCCGGGACGAGCTCGTCCGTCTTGGCGTTCCCGCCTCCGAGATCGCCTATATGCAGGATTTCCGGAAGTCGGAAGCCAAGCAGCGGCTGTTCAACGACTTCAACGCCGGCAAGGTCCGCGTGCTGATCGGATCGTCGGAGACGATGGGCACCGGCGTCAATGTGCAGGCGAGGCTGAAGGCGCTCCACCATCTCGATGTGCCCTGGCTGCCGTCCCAGATCGAACAGCGGGAAGGCCGCATCGTGCGGCAGGGCAACCAGCACGACGAGGTTGGCCTTTATGCCTACGCGACCCTCGGTTCGCTCGATGCGACCATGTGGCAGAACAACGAGCGCAAGGCCCGGTTCATTGCCGTGGCACTCTCCGGCGACACCTCGATTCGCCGGCTGGAAGACATGGGCGAGGGGCAGGCCAACCAGTTCGCCATGGCCAAGGCCATCGCATCGGGCGATCAACGCCTGATGCAGAAGGCGGGACTGGAGGCCGAGATCGCCCGCCTCGACCGGCTGCGCGCCGCCCATATCGATGACCAGCACGCAATCCGCTGGCAGATTCGCGACGCCGAACGTGACATCGAATTGTCGACGCGCCGGATCAGCGAGATCGGCAAGGACATCGAGCGTCTGGTCCCGACCGCCGGGGATGCGTTCACCATGACGGTGACGGGAAAACCCTTCGCTGAACGAAAGCTCGCCGGCCGCGCACTGATGCGGGAAATCCTGACCCTCGTGCAGCTCCAGCATGATGGTGAGCGGAGGATCGCGTCGATTGGCGGCTTCGATCTGACGTTCGCCGGCGAACGCTTTGGCCAGGACGGCTTCCACTACGCAACCCTGCTCTTGCGCACCGGCGCGGAGCACGAGGTCGAGCTTCCCGTGACAGTGACGCCGCTCGGCGCGGTCTCCCGCCTCGAACATGCGTTGTCGAATTTTGAGGGCGAGCAGGACAATTATCGCCGCCGGCTCGACGACGCCCGCAAACGGCTCGCCGCCTATCAGCCCCGTGTCGGCGAAACCTTCTCCTTCGGGCCGGAACTGGACCTGAAACGCGGACAGCTTGCGGAGATAGAAGCTAATCTCGCCACCAGCGCGAACGAGGCCGGAGCGGCGAGCGGGACGAACGAGAGAGCAGGTCGCATGGCTGCGTGAAAACAAATCTGATTTCGCGACAGATCGGTCCACGCGGTCTGTTGAAGGGCGGGTTCTTTCGGGCATCAACTGCCTGCGTTGTCGGCTTTCGGGAAACAGCGGACGAGACGCGACATCGCCGACTATGCGGCCGATCCGCATTTGCGCCCAAGAGCCGCTAAGCGCCTGAAGCTGTACTACGGAACCGGCAGGCGGAGGCGGACGTTGCTCTGTAGCAGGTGGGCTCTGCCCGGCGCTGCCGACAAGCCCTCCGCAGTCGACCTGATTTGCTGGGCGGCTTTGAGAAGCGCAGGAGCCGTCGTGGACGATAAAACCGTTATAACTGTTTCATCCGATATCGAAGTCGGGACCGGCGGCGTAAAGAACGTAGGAGCGCCGATCTGCGACAATCGTTGCATCATCACGGTGGGAGCTTCGGCAGGCGGCGTCGAGGCATTGAAACATCTGGTGGCCGGTCTGCCTGAAAATCTACCTGCCGCGGTATTCATCGTCCTTCACGTGGGCGCGTCCAGCCATCTCACCGCCATTCTCGCCCAGGCAGCCAGGATTCCGGTCGCCGACGCGGCCAGCGGCGCGCAAATCAAAATGGGCAACGTCTATGTCGCGCCTCCTGGCGCTCATCTGCTGCTTCATGACGACCATATGCTGCTGAGGCGCGGACCGCGAGAAAATCTGGCCCGTCCCGCGATCGATCCGCTGTTCCGCTCTGCCGCATGCAGCCATGGAGCGCGGGTCGTCGGGGTGGTGCTGACCGGCAGCCTTTCGGACGGCACGGCGGGACTTCGGGCCATAAAGTCCTGCGGGGGAACAAGCGTCATTCAGCATCCCGGAGACGCCGCGGTGCCTGACATGGTGCTAAGCGCCCTGCGTCATGTCGAGATCGACCACTGCGTCCCGCTTTCGGGCATGGCGGATCTCCTGGTCCGGCTGGCCAATCAAAACGCAGGCGAGACGCCCGAAATACCGTCGCGCATTCGCCTGGAAGCGGCGATCGCCGCGCAGGAGCATGGAACGATGAAAACAGAAGATCGACTCGGCGACGTCTCGGTGTTTGTATGTCCTGAATGCCACGGGCCATTGTGGGAAATCGAGGACGGGGAGATGCTCCGCTATCGATGCCATACCGGCCATGCATTTACCGGAGACGTCATGATCGAAGCCCAGTCGAACGAGGCCGAGCAGATTCTGTGGAGCCTGTTGCGCGCGCACCAGCAGCGCGCCGAACTGGCGCGCCGCATGGCCGAAAACGAGAAATCGCAAAAGCAGCGGCCGGAATTGGCAAAACAGCTCGCGGAACGAGCAAGAGAATATCAGTCGGACGCTGAACTGGTCGAGCAGATTATTCATAGTCGCGACGTCGTTCGTCCAGGGCGCAATGCACCTGCTGTCGAAAGTGGTGCGGCTTGAACGATGACCGGACAAACATCGGCGTCGACGATGAAGCCGCGCAGGGCTCTATGCACGCTTGTCCTGTCGTTGGGATAGGGGCTTCGGCCGGCGGCATCGGAGCGCTGCAATCATTCTTCTCCAGCATCTCCGCCGATAGCGGCCTCGCTTATGTGGTCATCCAGCATCTCGATCCCGAGGCCGCCAGTGCGCTTCCGAGCATCCTGCAACGCGGCAGCGCCATCGAAGCGACCGTGGTCGAAGACGAGGCCGCCATCGAACCCGACCGCATCTACGTTATTCCTCCAGGCGTCAGCCTGACGATCAGCGGCTGCCGTCTGCACATCGCAAAGCAGACGGAGGCGCGGACCAAGCGGACGCCGATCGACGATTTTCTCATCTCGCTTGCCGAGGATCAGGGAGAAAACGCGGCCTGCGTCATTCTGTCGGGGACCGGCAGCGACGGCACTGTGGGGCTTCGCGCCATCAAGGAACATGGCGGCCTGACGCTGGCGCAGCAGGGCGCCGAGTATGACGGTATGATGCGCAGCGCGGTGAACACCGGGCTCGTCGACATGGTCCTGCCGGCCGAGCAAATGGCGGCGAAGCTCGTCGAATATTTCGGCCATGTCGCCAAGGTTAATGGAGACATGGGCGCAGAGGGCCTGCATCGCGAGGCGGCCGATCACCTGGGCCGGATAACAGCCCTGCTGCGGGCGCGAACTGGTCACGATTTCAGCGGCTACAAGGACAGCACTGTCGTCAGGCGCATCCAGCGGCGCATGAAAGTGCTTCAGATCGACAGTCCGCAGAATTTTTACGAGTATCTTCGCCGCGAGCCGACGGAAGTCGACTTCCTGTTTCAGGACCTGCTGATCGGCGTGACGAACTTCTTTCGCGACGGCGAACCGTTCGAAGCGCTGGAGCGCGAGGTCATCCCGAAACTGTTCGAGAACAAGGGCGCCGACGATACGATCCGGGTTTGGGTCCCCGGCTGCTCGACAGGGGAAGAAGCCTATTCCATCGCAATGCTCCTGCGCGAACAGGCGTCCAGGATCAGCATTGCGCCCAAACTCCAGATATTCGCCAGCGACATCGATGAGCGCTCGCTGGAAGTGGCGCGTATAGGACGCTATCCCGCCACCTCCGCCGAAAACATACCGCAGAAGCGACTGAAGCAGTTCTTCACGCCGGAAGACGGCACCTACCGCATCAACAGCGATCTGCGGGAAATGTGCCTGTTTTCGCCGCACAACCTGCTGCGCGATCCGCCTTTCTCGCGTCTTGACCTGATTTCGTGCCGTAACCTGTTGATCTATCTTGGCTCCGAATTGCAGGAGCGCGTGATACCGCTTTTCCACTATGCCTTGCGAGACGACGGCTTTCTCTTCCTTGGCTCGTCGGAAAATACGACGCGCCACGGCCGCATGTTCTCGACCGTCGACAAGAGCAGCCGCCTGTTCCGAAAGCGTCCGCAGACCAGCAACAAGCTTCCCGAATTTCCGCTGACGACGAGAGTGCGGCCGCCCCAAGTCACACGGGCGCGAGATGCGGCGGCAAAGCCCAGCTTTCAGGAGTTGGCTGAAAAGCAACTGCTCGAACGTTACGCGCCCGCCTACGTTCTTATAAACGCCACCGGCGATCTGCTGCACAGTTCGGGCGGCACGGGCAAATACCTCGAACTGGCGGCGGGTTCTCCCGACAACAACATTTTTGCTCTTGCCCGTCGGGGCCTGCGCATGGATCTGCGCGCCATCGTGCATAAGGCGGTCTCGACCGGCAAGACGGCCATTCAAAACGACATAAAGGTTGGCACGAACGGCGGCAGCCAGACCATCGATCTCGTCGTCCAGCCGCTGCGCCGCAGCAGCGACGCGGTGTTCATGCTGGTGTTTCGAGACAAGGGAAGCATAAGGCCTGACCTGGAAGCCGAACTCCCGGACAACGATGACGATATCGAAAACGCTGATACACGTGAGCTCGAATCGGAACTGCGAGAGACGAGGGAACGGCTTCAGACCACCACCGAGGAACTCGAATCCTCCAACGAGGAGTTGAAGTCCGCGAACGAGGAGCTGTCTTCGATCAACGAGGAGCTGCAATCCTCCAACGAGGAGCTGGAAACATCCAAGGAGGAACTCCAGTCGATCAATGAGGAGCTTCAGACGGTCAACGCCGAGCTCAGCATGCGGGTGGAGGAACTGAGCCGCGCAAACAGCGATGTCTCGAATTTGCTCGAGAGCACCCAGATCGCGACCGTCTTTCTGGATCGCGACCTGTGCATCAAGAGCTTCACGCCGGCCACCAGGGATCTGTTCCGGCTGGTCGAGAGCGACGTCGGCAGGCCGCTCCTGCACGTGCGCGCGCTTTTCCAGTCCGAAACATTGCAGGCCGACGCCGAACATGTGCTGCGCAAGCTTGGCGCGGTCGAACGACAGGTTGACGCCACCGAAAGCGCCTCTCGCTACATGATGCGCATTCTTCCCTACAGGACGCTTGACGATGTCATTGCGGGCGTCGTTATCACATTTGTCGACATAACGCAGATCAGCCGGGCCGAGGAACGCATCAAGGCGCTGTCCCAAAGCCTCCGGGATCGTGTCGAAAGCCTCGAAACACTGCTCGATCTGGTTCCGGTCGGCATCCTGATGGTCGAGGACAGCGGCGCGGAAACCGCCAAGGTCAACCGCTACGGCGCCGAGCTTCTCGGAAGCAGGCACGACACGGACCGGTTTGCTTCGATACCGATCGACATGGGACTGCACAGGCAGGGGCATAGGGTAGCCCCTCACGACCAGCCCTTGGCGAAGGCGGCGGGATCGGGTGAGGCCGTGGCGAGCCTCGAGGGGCGGATCTTACGCGAGGACGGTCGCGGCGTGGACGTGCTGATGTCGGCAAACCCGCTTTTTGATGAAGACGGATCGGTTCGCGGCGCAATCGCGGCCCTGATCGACATTACTCCGCGCAAGAAGGCGGAAGCGCATCAGGAGATGCTGCTGCATGAATTGCAGCATCGGGTGAAGAACATCCTTGCAACCGTTACCGCCCTTGCCGCGCGGATGGTCAAGGCAAGCACGTCGATCGAGCAGTTTTCCGGCGCCTTTGTCGAACGCTTGCGGGCCATGGCGCGGACCCATGAAGTCCTGTCGAAACACGACTGGGAAGGCGCGGACCTGGAGGCCCTGATCGAGACCGCGCTACTTCCATACGCCAATGTTGACCGCAGCAACATCGTCTCCGACGGTCCGCCTGTCCTGCTCAGGCCAAATACGGCTGCGACTATGGGAATGGTGTTGTTTGAACTGGCCAACAACGCCGCCAAATATGGAGCCTTGGCAGCCGAAAACGGCAAGGTGACAACGAGCTGGCGGATCAGCAAGGAGCACAAGCCGCAACTGGAGCTGACCTGGAAAGAGCGGGATGGCGCGCCCGTCGTTCCTCCCGTCGTTGATGGATTCGGAACCAACTTCATCGCCCGCAGTTTGGAATACGAGCTGGGTGGCTCCGCGCAGTTCAAGTTCAATCCGGAGGGGGTCGAGTGTATTCTTCTCCTGCCTTTGCCAAAGGCGGTGCCGCAGAGAAATTCAGGTATAGGTGGGTCAGATGCAAGTTCAGGAAATAGCGGCGCTGGATCAGATGAATCGGCCGCATAAGACCGGCGATGCTTCACGGCTTTCCGGGCTGCGTATCCTGGTTGTTGAGGACATGTTTCTGGTCGCAGAAGATCTTGCCGACCAACTCGCCGGCTGGGGCTGCGAGGTCATCGGTCCCCTGTCGCGTGTGGAAGCCGCATTGAAATGCATTGAGGAAAAAGGCCTCGATGGAGCCTTGCTGGACGTGAACCTCGATGGGGAGACAAGCTTCCCGATTGCGGCGGCGCTGGCGGCTCGCCAGGTTCCGTTCATCTTCCTCACCGGTTACGATCGGGAGACCGCGTTTCCGGCCGAATTCCGGCCGGCGCCGAAGCTGGCCAAGCCCGTGATCCCCAATGCCTTAGTTCAGATGATGGAGTGTCATTTCAGCCCACCTGCTGAGCAGAGTTGACCCGATACTGCCGCGAACGCGCATAGTTATACGGTCCACCGTTTTCACCGAGGCCGCTGACATCGGTTCGGGATTTCCGGATCCTCCCCAAATGTGTGGACTACCGCTGAAGTTTCTCACTTCAAGGATCGAGACGCGTGTGGCGGCGCGCCAGTCAGTTTGAAGGGACAACCGCATGCCCAGGCAAAATCGCATTCCGCCGGAGCTTCGCCAAGCCGTTTTCCGCTACCTGAGTGAGAGGCTGGAAATTCCTTTGATCTCGACTGGTGAGGCCGTCCGCACAGTCAGGGAACAAATGCCTGAAAGCGCCGTCGTGAGTGATCGGGAGCTTGCCGACTCCATAGCGGCAATCGCTGTCGAAGCAGGGTTCGGCGTCAATTTTGACGGCACGGAAACGATACAATAGCCTGTCGCCTCATGCCCTATGGGTTTGGCAATCGAAAAATTCGGACAGCACCGGTCCGTTTTTCTGTCCGATGCGGGATCTCTAATCCAGCAGCGCGGGCCGCAAATTTTCCATGGGCGCCGTCAATTGGCAAATTACGCCATTTGGCTCGTAGGCGACTTCTACATTCCCTCCGAAATCCGCCATGAGCACACGCTCGATAAGCTGCGAGCCAAAGCCCTTTTTTGTTGGTTTGGCGACAATGGGGCCGTCGCTCTCGTGCCAGGAAAAATGGAATAAGGGTGCGCCGTCGTTATCATCCTCCCGCCATGCAATGTCGACATGGCCATTTTGCTCGGCCAGCGCGCCGTACTTGATTGCATTCGTCGCCAGTTCGTGCACCGCAAGGGCCAGCGATAAGGCCTGCCTGGATCCGACGACGATCTCGGGCCCTGAAACCGAAAACCGACCATTACCCGTTTTGTGCGGCGCGAGCGCGCCTCCTACCACGTCACGGATGGAGGCAGCGGACCGGTTGGTATCCGTAAGGATATCATGGGCCTTGCCAAAGGCGGCAAGGCGGGCATGGAACGCCGCCAAGGCCGCGTCCCTGGCGCTTCCGCGCAGCGTCTGGGATGCGATAGCGCTCACCATTGCCAACGTGTTCTTGACCCTGTGCTTGAGTTCGTCGTGCATCAGCCGGGAATGCTCTTCGGAGCGGACGTGGTCGGTGACATCGACGCCTTCGACAAAGATTCCGGAAACCTCGCCGCCTGCCTCGACGATCGGCTGGTAGACAAAATCAAGGAATGTCTCCTTCGCTGGCGCTCCGGCCCCGCCTTGAACCGTCAACGGCATGCGCTTTCCCACATGCGCCGTTCCGGTTCGGTAAACGTCATCAAGCAGCTCGAAAAACCCCTGTCCCTCGGCCTCGGGCACGACTTCTCGCACTCGTTTTCCGATGAAATCGCGGTTGCCGAGCAACTGCCTGTAGGCGGCATTGGTGAGCTCGAAAACGTGATCCGGGCCGCGCAACACCGTTATGAAGCCGGGAGCCTGCTCGAACAGCTGTTCAAGGCGTCGGGTCTGGTCCCTGAGCGCTTCGTTCGTCAGATGCTCCATGGTCACGTCCTTGCAGACCACGAGCACTCCTCCGATCCCGCCCTCTATCTCGATCGGGCCGAAACTGTAGGTCCACCAGACATCCTGCCGACCGCCGTGGCGCGTGACAGGCACCAGGCGATCTTCGTCCCATGTCGCGCCCTTGCCAGCCATGACGAATTCGATCTGCGGGCCGATGATGTCCCAGATCTCCGCCCAGGTCTCGCGGCCCTTTCCGCCGAGCGCGGCCGGATGCTTTTCCGGCCCCATCGTCTCGCGATAGGCATCGTTGTAGAACTGAATGAAGTCAGGTCCCCACCAGATGAACATCGGGTGGCGTGTGGTGAGCATCACCCGGATCATGGTCCGCAGGACTTGCGGCCAGTTCTCTGGTAGGCCAAGCGTCGAGTTGTTCCAGTCGTGGGGGGGGGGGG
>JBGTLX010000119.1:0-17677 GCA_041743855.1 Rhizobiaceae bacterium
CTTTCCGCAAACCACCTCGCCGCCCTGATGCTCCCGCCGACCTTGCGCCGGCTCTACCTGGCCCGCGATGACGATCCCGCCGGTCACGGCGCGGCGGCGGCGTTGGCCGACCGGGCGAGGGCGGCCGGGATCGACGCGATAACGCTGGAGCCGAGATTGGGCGACTTAAACGAGGATCTGCGCACGTTCGGACCGGGCGCACTAGCGGCGGCCATTCGGGTGCAGCTCGCCCCGGAGGACGTGGCACGGTTCATGGTGTCGAGCCGCACGGGCGAACTGGAGACGGTCTGACACCGGCTCGTTTTCCGGAAGGAGGGTGCGTCAGGGTCCGCATTCTCGACTTAGAGCCGCCGCCCACGGCCTTCTGAGAGGGCGATCGGACCGGAGGCGGTCCGGGTCGGCAACGGCTGCGCCCCGCTATTTTCCGCCGCCGGTCTTCGCCCGCCTTTGCATCGCGAAACAAAACAGCGCGGCTTCGCCGTCCTCCGCTGCGCTTCACCGACGCACACGCTTTCGCCTTCAGCCGCGCCACCACCATGATGGTCGTCATCGTCATCTTTAAGGCCGGCGACGGTACGCATTCGGTCACACCCGCCAACGAGTTCGACGGCGACGTAGAGATCATCGCGGAGATCGATCCCTTCGCGCTCTGACGAGGCGGTGCCTACGGCGAAGCGGCGATCCTGGTCGGATTTCCGGTCCCCGCCGCTGCTCTTCTTCGGTTACACTCCAGATCGCGCCGTGTTGGTGGTGGATGGCGCGACCGTTAGACTTTTATCTCACGGAGACCATCACCATGATCCTCATCGGCATCCTCCTCAGCCTCGCGGCTATCGGATTTTTCTGCTGGCTGCTGTTCACGCTCGCCATCTTCGCGTTGCCCTTCTTCGCGGGTGTCACGGCCGGAATGTCGGCCTATGACACCGACGCAGACCACAAATTTGGCTGGTGAACCCGCTGCGGGTAACGTTGTTTTTGCGTTTAATTGGCGCGCCAAGGCTTTTACCATTTTTAAGCCAAGGCTGGGCGAGCTGCTCGTAGGCAACCGTGGAAGACCTCCGCCGTTATCACTCACCGTAAGAGTCACCGAATCCATATCGGCAGTGAGATCCACCGAGACCTTGGTGGCACCCGCAGCGTAGCCGTGCTTATAGGCATTGGTGACAAGCTCGTTTGCGATCAATGCCAACGACATCGCCTTTTCGGCGGGCAGATCGATATCGTCAGTCTGACAGTCCATTTCGACGTCAGCCCTGCGCATCGAATGCGTTAGATCGCGACAAAGCGCGCCAAGATACTCGCCGAAGGCGACGATCCCGAGCTGGTCACTTTTGTGAAGACGTTCATGGATACGCGCGACCGCGATCACACGGGCGGCAGCTTCGTCGAGCGCCGCCCGCGTTTCATCCGACGCAGACGCGCTCCGCTGCATTGACAACAACGACCCGACGATCGTCAGGCTGTTCTTCACCCGGTGGTCGATCTCGCGCGCCAGTAGGTCCTTGTCGGCAATTGCTTGTGTCAGTTTCGCTTCATAGGCATTGCGCTCGGACAAGTCATAGAAATAGCAGACCACGCCGTGTCGTCCGTCGGGCAGCGTGATACGCTCGGTACGCCAATCATAGGCCTCGACCTCGTTGCGATCGGCGCGCTGTTCGATCGTCGATGGGCTGACGAAAGGCTCGCCAGTCGCCAGAGTGCGGCGAAAAATTGCAATGGCGTCCGATGCAAAGGGTTCGGTCCAGATTATGCGGAGCACGTCTTCGAAGTCCCGACCGATCAGCGGATCGATCCCGGCGAACACGGCCCGCGCACCTTGGCTGATCTGGACGAGCTTGAAATCAGCATCGATGACGTAAATGCCGAAAGGGTTGGATACGACGAGGTTGGTGAACGTCTCGGCGTTGCGCGCCAACAATTCCTGCGCCCGCCGAAACTCGGTGATGTCGCTCGCGAGCCCGACCACGCGGCGCATACCACTGACCGGGTCTAACGTATCGAAGGGGCGATCGAGGATGATCCGCTCCGTGCCGTCCTTCAGCCGAAGCCGATATTCCATTGGAACGCTTGATCCGGACTCCTGGTCGCGCATCGCACGTTCGATTTTCGCTCGGTCATCGGGGTGCACGCTCATCAACATGCTGCGTGGATCGGCATAGAGCTCCTTGCGCGATCGACCCCAAATCTTCTCGTATGCCTGGCTGACATAGGCAATCCGCTGCTCTTCAATCTCGTGGATGTAGAAGACAGCCTCGACTGTTTCTGCAAGTTGGTGAAGCTTGAGCGCGTCGGCGCGCGTGTCGGTAATGTCGCGGTGAATACCCACCCATTCGACAAGGGCTCCGGACGCATCTACGATCGGTACCGCGCGGGCGGCACAAAGCCGCCACTGACCATCGTGACGTCGAACGCGGTGTTCAATGTCGAACGTTGCCCTGGCTGCAACCGCAGCCTCCCAGGCGTCGACGGTAGGTTGGGCATCTTCGGGATGGATGGCGGCCGACCAACCGTATCCCGCAGACTCGTCCGACGTCTGGCCCGTCAGCGACGCCCAACCTGGTTGCTCGCCGACCATTCGCCCGTCTGCGCTATTGGTCCACAGCACGCCGTCGATCGCCGCTACCGCTGCCTTGAACCGCCGTTCGCTTGCGCCGAGACGGTCGATCAGGTTCCGCCGCTCGGTGACATCGCGAAAAAGCACCGCCAAACAGCCATTCTCGACCGGTAATGCTCGAGTCTCCAACCATGACGTACGTCCGTCTTGCCATTCGTACCGGTGCTCGAGCGCGATCGGAATTCGCTCGGCCATGGCGCGTTTGTAGAGCTTGCCGACCTGACTGTTTTCCGTCCCGGGATAGGCGTCCCAATGCGAAAGGCCGATAACCTCTTCGCGAGCACGTGCGTCGATGCGCATCGCCTCCTTGTTCAACTCCAGGATGGTGAAATCGGGCGCGAGCAACCCAAATCCCTCGTCCATGCTGTCCATGACCAGCCGGAGCCAACTCGGATCGCCTCCCCCTGCGTTCAGCATAGAACCCCCAATGATCCGTGCGGCCCTTGGACTCGCGAGACGGTGCTACCTTTCAATTCCAGGGATTACAGCATGTTTTCGCTTTCTTGCCTAGAAACCGCCGGAAAAACTCGGCACTTGACGCCCAGGCAAACTTTTTCAAACTGGCCTTGATCCGACCGTGCCACGGGAGAGGCCGCGCAATGTCATCTGTCGGCGTTCAGCTCAATTTTCGTGACGAAACGCGCTTGCCCCAATCCTGCGTTCGCCATGGATGGCCGGGATTCTCGGTTGAGTGCGTGCGGATCAATCATGCGAGCGCGTTCGATTACGATTGGCATGGTTACAGCCACTATTTAGCAGTTCACGACATAACGCTGCGCGACGGCGAAGTGGCCGTGGGTGACGACGAGATAGCAAACTGTGCGTCCCTGCGCGATCGCCTAACGTTCGTGCCCGCAAATGCGCGCGTTTCGGGGTGGTCAGACCTTGACGGCGACAACAATAGCTATGCGGCGGTTTTCTTTGATCCAGGCCTTGCGGAAGCTGAATGCGAACACCCATTGCTAAGGGCAGCGGCCCGACCGTTGCTCTATTTTGAAGAGCCCCAACTGTGCCAGACCATGCGTCGCCTTGAGGCGCTGGTAACCGGCAATGCCGACCCTGAGCCCGTTGCAGCCGAAACGCTTGGGCTCCTTGCCATATTACAACTCTATCCGCTGTTAGGAGGTGCTTTCAGGCAGCGAGCAGGCCACCTCACCCTTTCCCAGCAGCGCAATGTTACCGAGTTGGTCGAAGCGAGGATCGCATCGGCAATCTCCCTTTCGGAAATGGCAGCGGTAGCGGGGCTAAGTCGCTATCATTTCGCCCGCTCTTTCTCGCGGACCTATGGGCGGGCCCCGCACCGATATCTGCTCTTGCGGAGGATCAGCCTGGCCGCATCATTCCTCGCGAACAGCACACTGCCGGTCAGTGAGATTGCCTTGCGGGCGGGCTTCTCATCCCCTGCGCGGCTATCAACCGCGTTTGGCAGAATCATGGGCACCTCACCGCGCACTTTCCGTCAGTTGGTCCGATAGATGCACGAAAGCATTGCGCGACGCTTCGTCGCAAAAAATGCGCGAGAAAAGCGGCAGCCTCTTTAAGCAGTAAAGACCCCCAATTTGTGTCTACACAGTCAATGAATTACTTCCGTAGTCGGTAGAGTGCAGACATCATGACAGGGCCACGACTGCAACTTCTCACTGAGGTCGCCATCGGCCTTACCTGTCCTCGATCACCACCCCCCTCTTACTGAAGCGATTCTTGGTCCGGCTCACGGTCTGACGCCATCAACCCGTCAAGGGTCGGCTTTGCATGGATGCCGCCGCTGCGGCTTCGCCTGCGCGGTTATTGCGGCGCTGCGCCGAACACATCGGGCGCCTGTCGAGCGGGGATGGTACCCGCCTCCAAAACAGGAGCCGGATGTCCGTCACCGACGCACACGCCTTGGCGTTCAGCCTCGCCGCCACCCTCATGGCCGTGATCGTTATCTTCAAAGCCGGCGAGGGAACATAGATCACGCCCGCCAACGAATCGGTATGGCGCCGTACCGTCGTAAAGTTGGCGCGTCTTGCTCGCAGCCGATGGGATCAAACGGCCGCCCGGCGCTCCTTTCGCGCGGCCTCCCACACCTCCCGCGCCGCATCGACGTTCATGAGCGCAATGGCAAGTCCGACAATCATGTCGGGCCAGGCCGATCGCCACACAAACGCGGTGACGAGGCCGGCGGCCACGATCGCGACATTGGCGAGCGCGTCGTTGCGGGCCGACAGAAACGCCGCCTTCGTCAGGCTGCCGCTGTGGTGCCGGTAGCGCGCGAGCATGAAGGCGCAGCACAGATTGACAGCAAGCGCGCCCAGCCCCACCAGCGAAAGCGCCAGCGGGTCCGGTGCGACGGGCAGGTTGAATTTCTGCCAAGCCGTCCAGGCCGTGGCCAGGCCCGGCACGAGCAGAATGGCGGCGAGGACCATCCCGACGCGCGCCCGGCGCTTCGCGGTCCAGCCCAACGCAGCGAAAATCAGCACGTTGACGGACGCGTCTTCGAGAAAGTCGACAGAGTCCGCGAACAGCGAAACCGAGCCGATGGCAAGCGCCACCGAAAACTCGACAGCAAAATAGGCGAGATTGAGCCCAGCGACCGTCAACACGACGCGACGCAGCGCGGCGTTGGTTGGATCGACGACGGGTTCCTCGCTCATCGCCTACATTTAGCAAATTCGAAGGAACTTCGCGGCGAGATTTTGATGCACGAACCGGTCAGCCGTGAGGTCCAGTGACAGGGTGGACGCGGAATGTCGGCCTTCCCCACACTGTTTGATCTCCATGACCGCCAGCGAGCCCTTTCCACACAATGTTTATCGCAATCGTGGTGGTTCCGGGCTCAGGGAACTCCGACCGCCTTGCCGACAAGGCGGGCAAGCTCAGCATGCCAGTGTTCGACTTCAGAAAGCCAGGCGGCGCGTGAACGCCGTTTCTCGCCAAAACTCAAACAGCTTCAGCCTTCGATGTCGGACCCACGATGCCCCAGGTGTGGCCGAATGGGTCTCTCACCTTGCCGCTGCGGCCGTAGAACTCGTCATTCAGCGGCCGCACCACGGTCGCTCCGGCTTCTACCGCCTTTTGGAACCACCGATCAGCATCATCCACGTTCAGCGTGACGGTAGAGGTGGTGCCGCCGAGTGACTGCGGTGAGCGCACGCCAGTCACCGCTTCGTCGAACTCGTCGGATAGCATCAACTCGCCACCGTTCATTTTCAGCGTTGCATGACCGAGTTTGCCTTCATGAGGAAAAGTCTCCGTGACCTCGGCGTCGAACGCGCGCTTGTAAAAATCGAGCGCGGCGCTGCCGTCATGCACCATCAGGTATATTTGGATAGACGCGTGCCCCTTGGGGTTGATCGCTTCGGGGTTCTGGTCAGGCATGCACAATCTCCCTCGATGATATGGCAATCGTATTCATGGCGACCGTCGTGCCACCGTCAGCACCCGACGAGCCAGCCCAAGCGCGTCGCCGGATCGCGCGACCGCGTGGTGGCGTAACGGCGAGGCACACTCTAGCATCAAGAAGCACATGTCGTCTCATCGAAACGAAGTATCATGTCCATTACAAAAAAGCCCACTTCGACCCATGCCAAGATCGCGCTTCTTGCAGCGCAATTGGCCTTTGCCGCTAGCGGCATCTCTATCTTGCTTCTTGTCGTCCTTCACTTCGTCAAGCCGGAGCTTGATCCATCTTGGCGAACGGTGAGCGAATACGCCATCGGTCGGCATGGCTGGTTGATGACGGCTTGCTTCTTAGCCCAGTCGCTAGGCTGCGCTGCTCTGCTCGTTGCGGTCCGTTCAGAGGCTCGCAGCTGGGTCGGCTATCTCGGTCTTTTCTTCCTGCTCGCCGCCGCCGTCGGTCCCGCGATGGCGGCAATTTTCCCATCCGACTTGATAACCACCACTCCCGCAGAAGTGTCTGATACCGGTCGGATGCACTCCATAGCGGGCATGATCGGGATACCCAGCCTGCCGATCGCGGCCATGCTCCTCAGCTTCCACCTCACCCGCCAATCGGGGTGGTCAGCGAAACGCAATCAGATCTTGGTGTCCGCACTTGTCGCCGTGCTCAGCCTTGCGATTATGTTGGCCACCGTTGCCGCCTTCATGCCGAACGATGGGAGCTTTGGACCGGATTTCCCGATCGGTTGGCCAAACCGGCTACAAATGCTGGCGTATTGCGGATGGGTAATGATCCTTGGTTGGCAGGCCGGCAAGTTGGCCCGGTAGGGTAAGGGAGATCGTCGAAGGGCCCCTTTTAGCAGATCAAGCGGTCGCTGGACTTAAGGCTTGGCGAGCGACCTGCCTCCCTCCAACGATTGAGTGTTCGCCGCTCACTTTGCACGGCGACGGTCCGATGATCGAACACACCGGAATTAGAGCCGCGGATGTTCTAATTTCCGACCGCTTTCTCCGACGCTGCCTTGGGCGCGCTCGGTATGCGGCACGTGATGCACTGCCCGGGACCGAAGGAACCGAAAGCGTCGGCTGTGGCGTCGACTATCCCGTCCTTTGGTTTGACTGTTAATACCCAGACGGAGTGAAGCAGAATACGGCGTTGGTCGCCAAGAGCCGCAGCGAGGTCGACGCTTTTCACGCGGCCGCCGTGATAGCGAGCGGGAGCCACGCCGATAGCGCACTAGGCCTCCGCGACTTCGCTCAAGGCTAGCCGTCGCGGCAGGCTTCGCGCAGCCGCATCAATTCGGCGCGGCGACGGATCTGCCTTTTTCAACGCCAGACTGTCCCGCACCTGTTGGCTCTCGGCCTCGGGCAACGTCCGCGGCGTCAGCAGCCATCCGGCTGTCGTTCCCCGAATGACATGGCCGCCGAGACTATAGCCCTCCGGCGTCGACCCCGCGCGACCAGCGTCGGAACGCTAGATTCCCTCGATCCGATTGGGGCTTACCGATTGGGGGCTTGACGGCCGCTTTGTGAACGATGTAAACAGTCCTTGTGAATGATGTTCACAGGGGTATTCGTGACCACAAACACTGACGATCTTGTTGGAATAAATGAAATTTCACTCATGGCGGGCGTCTCCAAGCAGGCAGTCGCCAACTGGCGAGTGCGTGCCTCAGACTTCCCTGAGCCGATGACTGAACTAGCGTCTGGACCGATTTTCCGCCGCTCTCAGATCCGCTCTTGGCTGCGGCGAAACAAACGCAAAGGAAAACCGATGACGCACGTGATTTCGACGATCAACCTAAAGGGCGGCGTGGCCAAGACGACAACAACCGTTGCGCTCGCGGAGACCTTCTCGGCAAATATGCGAAAACGAGTCCTGGTAATCGACCTCGATCCCCAGACCAACGCTACCCTGATGCTCATCGGTGAAGAAAAATGGTTTGAACTGAACGGCAAGGAACGGACTCTGGCTCGCCTCTTTAAAGATGCGATGGACCCCGATAATCGCAAGTTCGATCTTGAGAAGACGCTTCAGAAGGGCGTTTCCGACGTCGGTGCGGCAAAGACAGTCGATCTCCTCCCGTCGAGCCTCGACCTCATCGATGTCCAAGATACGCTCGCCTCGGCGCCAGCCGGAAAGTTCTATGCAGCGAACCCAATCGAGCTTTTGTGGCGAGCAGTGAAATCTCGGATCGAAGACTATGACATCGTCATGGTCGATTGCCCGCCGAACCTCGGAATAATCACCTTAAATGGTTTGCGGATTTCAGACGGCTACATCATCCCGACAATCCCCGACCATCTATCGACCTACGGCATCCCGCAGATCGTCACCCGCATACGCGACTTTTCCGATGCGATCTCTGAAAAGATCGAGCCGGTAGGCATCGTGGCGACCAAGTATCAGGCGAACTCGACCGTTCATAACAACGTCCTGAAGCAGTTGCGCGACGACGAAAAGCTTCCGGCCTTGATGGACACCATCATCCGGCAGGCGAATTCCGTTGCTGCCGCTGCGGAATTTCAATCGTACTCTCGGACGCTCAAGCAGAAGTACGGTTCCGAATTAGCCAATCAGTATGATGAACTAGCGCGGGAGATCTGGACAGAACTTGAGGGAGACCTGTGAAATGAAGAAGACACTGAACGCTCTCTTCAAAGAAATTGTGCACGAGGCCGAAAACAACCCGGCCTTCCGCAAGCGGCTTGAAACGGCACTAGGCTTCGATCAGAAGTCGAAGACCAAGTCGGTCGCCACGCCGCATGACGCTACTTCGGCGCAACCCAAACGGCCGAGCAACCGCCGTGCGCCAGCGTTGCTCGACCCAGTTCACCTCGCCAAGCAAGGCGACAATGTACTGCGGGCCGAACTAGAGCGACTTGATATTGAGCAGCTTCGTGATGTCGTCGCGGAATACGGCATGGACACCGGTAAATTGGTGACCAAATGGCGCTCGGCGGATCGTATCGTCGACCGGATCGTCGAGGTGGCACGGCAGCGTGCTCAAAAGGGCAGCGCGTTTCGTGACCCTGCCCCGACGGATGGTGTGGCGGAAGAACCCACGACCGAGCCCAACACGCCCACCGACAATGCACCACCCGAAACCTGAGATAGCGGGGTAAGCCCGCGGAATGGATCTGCTTTGGTAAGCTTCAACAACTTCCGGACACTCGATCCGGAAACCGCAGATTTGGCGCGTGAGTTGATCGACAGCGTCGGCGGCCAACGGTCCGACTTCTCCTCCTTCATGAACCTTTGGATGGGTTTCAACGGCTGGATGGAGTGCGTGACCGACGCTAATAGCGACGCCCAGATGATTACTGCATTGGCGAATCTTCAACGACTTTCGGATGCCTACGACGATCTGATGCAGCACTCTCCCGACTTCCGGGAGATGGTGGAAATCTTCGCGGCGATGTGGCCGGTGCTCAATGTGCGTGACGTCCGCCGGAAACTCGGCCGCGACGCTTTCTGGCGATTTTCGCGCGAAGAACTCATGGAAGAGGTCCTACGCGAAGGCGTCAAGCTTCAGCCGGTCGGATGGAGCGACGGCGATACTCCGACCTGGCCGCAGCTACTTCGGACAATTTACTGCGTCAGATGCAACCTATTTCATGGCTCCAAGTCGCCGCAGAATTCCCGCGACCATGAGCTTGTCGTGTCTTGTGACCAAATCCTTCGGATGTTTATCGACCGCACGGGCTGCTTCGGCTGGAATGACTGATAGCTGTTGTTACTCAATCCTACGCACCGGAACAGCAGATGATATTAAGGCCTAATGACTTCAAAAGTGGAAGCCGCTGAAGCGGTCGGAGGAAGCATGCTAAAATGGACCGATCTGAAACGCGCCTCTGACATCATTCTCGCCGTCTGGCCGCATTATCGGCCGCTCCACGAGCGCTGGTTCATGCAAGAGCTTGTCGACAAGGCCGAGCTCGCTCCGATCTGGCGCGAACGCATGGTTCCAGGCGAGAACGACTCGGTGTTCGCCGACCACTATCCGGATCATCCGTCCGCGGTCGCCGCCGCCAACGCTCTCAATCCGAACTTGAGGCAATCGTTCGCCGCTCGCGAGATGGACCCCGTCGCCAAAAGATCGCTGGAGCTGAAGATCGACAAAGCTCTCCAGTCTAAACAACGTCTCCAGGATGAGGAGGCGCTGATGCTCGCGGAGGCCCTACGCCGGCACGAGGCCGACGAACGGCCTGAACCCGCATCGCTGAAGCTCGCGCCGGAGTCTGAGCACTACCGCCACGACCTCGCCGAACAGCTTGGCAAAATGCCCTATCTGAAGCTTGCCAAGGTCGGCAGGTCGAATAGCCGCTGGACCCAGGTGCTTCTGTACAAGGGTCCAGATGGCGTCTGGTCGAAGCCCTACATCGCCGGCGAGAAAGCCGCGATGACCGCCGAGCGTGCCAAGATCGCGAATGGCTTTGATCTCCCCGTGGGCACCCACTGGGGAAAAGCAAAAGCGAAAATCCGCCAGATCCTTCTTCCCCGCGCCAATCAGTTGCTCCAGCTTGCAAGCGTCCAGCGGCTGCTTGCCGAAGCCTTCGCTCGCGGCGAGCGCGTGCTGGTCTCGAACGGCATCGTCTTCTGGTATGAGGAGGACGGAGCAATCGGCTGGCAGGTCAAAGAGACCTCGTCGACCCGGGAATCCGACGGCGCGACCGTCTGGAAGGAAGGCACGATCCGATCCACCAATCACGGGCGCCTGGTGATTTTGCCATACATCAAGGAGGACGGCGAACAGGTGCGCGGCCATACCAAAAATGGCCCGAATGATGGGCGTGCCTTGCCACGCCATCCCGACCACTATGTCGAAATTCCATTCTCGCTTTACGACGGTGATCTGATGATCGGCCTGCTCGGTGAGCTGCCGTATGAGTGAGCGCCATGGCGGATGACTGGAAACCGATCTTCGTTCTGCCGAACATCCCGCTGCTCGCACCTATCGGCTGCGATATCACCGTACTCGCGCCCGCGCATGATCCTCGCGTCACCACGCTGAAACGCGCTCACCCGACATTTCGCAGGTTCCTCGGCCGCTTCTCCGATAATTTCGGCGCGAGATTCGAGCCTACCGTACTTCTGGTGCGTGCGGACGCGCCGCCAGCGTTCCTCGAGGTCACGACGCTCGCCAGCTTCCGTGATCTGATCGCCATCTCGGCCGTCGCCTACAATCGCGCCCTGGAGCTTCGCCATCCGCGCGGGCACCGTGTATTGTTTGGCGAAGCGTTCGCCATCTACCCCTGGATGCTCGACAAGCATTTTGAGGACGTCATCGGCAGCACGCCGGCCATCCTCGGCACGCACGAAGTCGCCCCGTTCAAGGGCCAATCCTCGCCAACGCTGTTCCGCACGGCCCTTGACGCTGGCGACCTGGATCAGCCGCTGCTCGCCGCTCTCCTCAACCGTTGGCAGCGGCGCTATCAGGCGTTCGAACCGGACTGGGCTGACATCGCGCTCTTCCGATCCCTCAACATGGCCTTTCACGCCTCGTTGCTCCCCGCGGCGACGGACACGACTTTCTACGACGTTGGGCGTCTGGTTTCACTGTGGGTCAGCGCTTTCGAGATCCTCGTCCATCCTGGAGGCAATGGTCAGGCGAACCGGGACAAGGTCTTCGAGCTAATTGAGACGACGCCGTGGGAGCTTCAAGCGAGCGCGGATCGCGCCCATGACACCGGCGGCAAGACGAAGGTTAAGCGGACGCTGGCCTCTTGGCTGTATCAGGCGCTTTATGATTGCCGAAACAACTTCCTGCACGGCAACCCAGTGGAGCGCGCCGATCTCGTCCTCTCGGTCTCTGGTCGCACTGTTTTCGAGTATGCGGCCCCACTGTACCGCCTCGCGCTCACAACCTTCCTGCCATTGACCCACGACACGCCCATGCCATCCTCGTCCGACGGCCAGGCTTTCGGAGCCTACATCGCGGAGCATATGGATTTTATGGACCCGCAGCGCCGCACCGAAGAAGCGATCCTCACAGCGAACCAGACGCCGAACCAAAGAGCTGTCCGGCATTGTCGGATAACGCGACCGGGCACTACCCCGTGATCTCTTCCTCCAAAGTCTCATCGATCAGGTCTTCAGCTAACTCCGACAACCACGCGGAAACGTCCTCGATCTGCACCGCGCCCCCGTGTGCGGCATAATAATCCCGTACCGTGCGAAACCTGTCTCCAAAGCGATCGAAGAACATCTTCTGCAGCTTGTCATTACGGCTGAGCACGCTGTTAAGAGCGCGTCCGCCCTGCAGGAATTTGAGCGCATGGTGCGTGCCGAGAAGGTAGAGATACTTGCGCTTCGGCGTCGGATGCTCCGCCAGCAAGACATAGTCCTTGAAGATCGAATTCTGCCGGATCGATTCCGGGCCGCCGCGCCAGCGGATGAATTTGAACTCCGCGACCCGAAGGTTCGTCTCCAGATCGAATTCCCGGCCTGTGTTGCCGGCGCCGAGCGAGACGTATTCGACCTTCTCGCCTGGCTCCAGAATGTGTGGCAGACACAGCAGAATGCCCAAGGCATGGATCGTTACATTGATCTGACCGGCCAGGCGCTTCATCTCGGCGGCCGCGGCAAGCACTTCGCGACCAGCGCCGGCCCCCTCAAGGAAGGCGTCGCAGTTATTGGCCGATATTCCCCGCACGGCCCCCTCGATCCGCCCGAGCGTATGGGTCAGATCCGGCCCGGTGAATCCCGACAGGAGATGAATGACCTTGGCTGGATCGAACTTCAAGCGGTGCCCCCAACGACCGCCTTCAATCGGTCGATCTGATTGTAGTTGATGACCCGGGCGTCGTACCCGATCACCGGAAAACGGCTGATCAGGTAATGCTCCACCTTATCGAGACCCAGTTTGTCCTTGAGCAAACCTTCACGCTTGCGCTCTTTTTGAAGCGCGCGGCGATAGTAGTTGGTCAAGGACCGATTGTAGCGGACGAACAGGGCTCGGTTTGACTCCACCTTCGCCAGATCGATCCAGTTGTTCTTGCATTGGAAATTATAGATCACGCCGCCGTGGATAGTGACGACGTCGAATTCCTTGCGGTTGATGCGCTTCACATCCGTCACCTGGAAACCCATGGTCGACAGGTCGCGCTTCACCATGTCCTCGAAGATGAAGCCGGCATGGATTTGGAAGCGGCGGCGGCTGCCCAAGTGGACGTTCTTGAAGGCATACAGGAAACGCGACAGCAGGTTGACGTTCGAGACCACCATATCGCCCGCGTCGATAAACGGCTCATAGGCGTTGCTGTTGGCAGCGTAGTCAGAGGGCACGTTCACTAGCAGGTGTTCGAGTTCGTCCGGGTCGAGAACCGACTGCGCCCGGAGCATCGCCTGAAATTTCGCCTTCCCGATCTCGACGAAATAGTCGTCGCGGGCGTGACGCGCGAAGGCGATCATCAACAGCGCCATCGTCGAGAAATCGGAATCGTTCAGCCCGAAAGCCGCGTAGGTCGCGCCGATCAGCCTCACCGAATTTCGAAGCTCGGCTGCTGAGAAAATCTTCTTCGGATCGAGGGCCTCCATCGGAGGCAACACAATCTGGTCTGGGCGAAGTTCCGCCATGACGTGAATGGAGGCCCGTTCCGGCTCTAGGAAATTCTCATCGAGCGTGTCGAATCCATGGCTGGCCATCGCTCCGATCCCGTCAACCGCCAGGCTGAAGTCGTCGAGAATGTCCAATTGGGCCAACTTCAGGTGGAACCCGGTAATCGTGATGCAGCTATGCTCGACCTGGGGCAGAAGGACATTCAGTGTGTCGAGAGGCACGAGCAGGTCTGTTCCCTTGCACGCGAAGGGCATGGTGTAGAGCAAAGAGACCATGTGTCGGCGACGCGATTGGAAATAGTCGACGGCCGCGCCCACGGTGTCGAGCGTAATGCCCGGTCCGAACGCCTGTCCGTGCATCTTGAACGCGCTGGCGATCGCGGCGGTCTGCAACATCGTCTGGAGGTAGCGGACGACGACGCCGGCGTCGAAGCGCGGGGACAATATCTCCCGAACGCCCCTGAAGGCGGGCTCCACATTGGACAGCAGCCGATCGTCGAGAGGGATCGAACAAAGGCGCGCCCTCACACGCGGATCGTCGATGCCGAACCGGGGAAGGTTGATGAACTCCTCGACGGCGCGGATGGTCCCGTGCCAGGCAGCCAAGGCATCCGCCAGCCGATATCGCCCAAGGACGGCAAGAACGCCGTCACCATGAGCGGCCAGTTGGGCTTCGATCAACGACCTGGCGTCTTCCCCGGAAATCTTACGCGACGCTGCTGATGGCGTCGGGAATTCGGCGCCCATCATGCGCCCATCCATCGCCGGTGCCGCGCATGATCGGCGAAATCCGCACGATCCTTAGACATCCCCCGAACACTCGGAATCTTCAATCGTCCACCGCGCACTCATCTCCGCCCCTGAAATCACTTCTGTATTTCTACAGTTGTAGCGCAAATGCCCGCAGCAATCTTGCAGACTCTCGCTGATTTACCGAAAGGGGAAAGCCTTCCCCTGCGGCCGAGCCTTGCGTCTCGGCCGACCCCTTCTGCGGGAGGCCCCGCAACGCCCCTTTGAGAGGAAGAGGACGGATCGGCTTTGCCGTGACGGGTTGAGGGCTGGAGAAGAGGTCTCCGGCACCCGTCATGGAGATTGGTCCCATGACCCAGGTTTCAGTTCTCGACGCGCGCCGCGACACCAGCGGCGGCTACAAAGTGGATGTCGTCCGCGGCGAGCGGATCGGCCGCGTCTCGTCAGAATGGTTCTCGCGTCCGGCCGATGAGCGTTATCTGTCGCTGTCCGAACTGGCGCGGTCTGTGCGCAACCGCGCCGATCGCAGCCGGACCCGCGTTGTGGAAAGCGCGCTGATCCATGTTGAGGCGAACCGCAGCGACCCGGAGCGGCTGGCCTTGATCCTGCCAGGCACGGATACGCCCATCGCCCCGACCCATTGGAGCTTCGGCCAACTCGCGAGCCTGGTCGGCGCGCCGGCGGCCTATCTGCGCCTGCTTCCCGCGCCGCTCGCCGCGATCAACCTGCAATATGGCCTGACGTCCAATCGGGCGGAGCAGATCAAGACGCTTGAAACCGATAATGGCCGTGTCGAACTGCGCGCCGTCACCGGCCCGGACTATGGCCGCATCTACGATCACGAACTGGTCGAGGCAGTGCAGCGCATCGCCGGCAACGGTACGGGCGACACACGCTGGAAAGTGCCCGGCGTGCTGAACTGGTCGACCGGCATCTACAATCCGCGCGTCGACATCACCAAGGACACCACGACGCTCTATGCTTCGGACCGAGACGTCTTCCTTTTCCTCGTCGATGATCTGAACACGATCGAAGCCGGCCGTCTGCCGGACGGCTCGCCGGATCTCTACTTCCGGGGCTTCTATTGCTGGAACTCCGAGGTCGGCGCCAAGACGCTTGGCATGGCGAGCTTCTATCTGCGCGCGGTTTGCCAGAATCGAAATCTCTGGGGCGTGGAGGATTTCGAGGAAATCACCATCCGCCACTCCAAATATGCCGCCAACCGCTTCGCCCATGAGGCGGCCCCGGCGCTTCTGAACTTCGCGAACTCCTCACCCCTGCCTTTCGTCAACGGTATCAAGGCGGCCCGCGAGCGGATCGTGGCGCGCAGCGACGAGGATCGCACCGACTTCCTGCGCCGGCGCGGCTTCTCCAAGGCCGAGACCGGCAAGATCATCGACACGGTGCTGGCCGAGGAAGGCCGTCCGCCCGAGAGCATCTTCGATTTCGTTCAGGGCATCACCGCCGTCGCGCGCGACAAGCCCCATCAGGACGCCCGCCTCGACATGGAGGCCAAGGCGAAGAAGCTGCTCGACCGAGCGGCCTGATTCCGTGAAGCCGGGGATGCGGTTTTCCGTGCCTCCGGCTTTGCGCTTCCGTGTCTTTCCGGTTTGCCGGTCCGTGGCGCCGCCCCCTTTAGAGGAAGAGGGCGGCGCTTCGCTCCGTGACGGGTTGGAGGTTGAGAGAGAGTCTCTCGGCCGCCCGTCATGGAGTATCCCGACATGGCAACCGCCGTTCAGAAGATCGCGTCTCTTGGCGAGCGTCGCGACATCCCCTTCAACAAGCTCATCCTGAGCCAGGCCAACGTCCGCAAGACCAAGGCCGGCGTCTCGATCCCGGAACTGGCCGAGGATATCTGCCACCGAGGTCTTCTTCAGAACCTCAACGTCCGCCCTGTGCTCGATGGCGACGGCGTGGAAACCGGCATCTTCGAGGTCCCAGCCGGCGGTCGCCGGTTCCGGGCGCTCGAACTGCTGGTCAAGGCCAAGCGTCTCGCCAAGACCGCACCCGTCCCCTGCAACGTCCGCGATGCGGCCTCCGCGATCCCGGCTGAGGAGGACAGCCTTGCCGAGAACGTCCACCGCGAGGCGCTCCATCCGCTCGACCAGTTCAAGGCCTTCCAGGCGCTGATCGGACGCGGCATGGGCGAGGAGGATATCGCCGCCCGCTTCTACGTCACCCCGGCCGTGGTCCGTCAGCGCCTGCGGCTGGCCTCGGTCGCTCCGGCGCTGCTTGACGTCTATGCCGAGGATGGCATCGCGCTCGACCAGCTCATGGCCTTCACGGTGTCGCACGACCATGCGCGGCAGATGGAGGTGTGGGAGACCATCCAGCGATCCTACAGCCGCCAGCCCTATGAAATCCGCCGCATGCTGACCGAAGGCGCCGTGCGGGCGTCCGATCGTCGTGCGCAGTTCGTTGGGGTCGAAGCCTATGAGGCAGCCGGCGGCGCAACGCTGCGCGACCTGTTCCAGGCCGACGATGGTGGTTGGCTGCAGGACCCAGCCTTGCTCGACACCCTCGCCACCGCGAAGCTCGGCGTAGCGGCCGAGGAGATCGCGGCCGAGGGCTGGCTCTGGATCGATGCCGCACTGGACTTTCCTTACGGCCATACCTCGGGCCTGCGTCGGATCGCGGGCGAACGCCCCGAACTCTCCGCCGACGAGCAGGTCGCCTACGAGGCGCTGACCGAGGAGCTGGATGGGCTCTATGCCGAGCATGACGACGGCGAGGACCTGCCGGAGGCGGTCGATCTGCGGCTCGAGGAAATCGAGACCGCGATCGCCGCCTTCCAGAACCGGCCGACCCTTTACGATCCGGCCGAGATCGCGCGCGCCGGCGCCTTCGTCAGCATCGACAGCTCGGGCCGACTGACCATCGAGCGCGGCTATGTCCGTCCCGAGGACGAGGCGCCGATCGAGTCCCAGACCGACGGCGATGGGGAAACCGAAGGGGCCACGCCGAACGCGCAGCCGATGCGGGCGGTCATCACCATCGGCGGCAAGCCCGAAGCGGAGGAAGAGGAGGACGATGTCAACAAGCCGCTGCCCGAACGCCTGGTCAGCGAACTGACGGCCCACCGCACCCTCGCTCTGCGGGATGCGCTCGCCGGCAACCCGCACGTCGCGATCACGGCGTTGCTTCACAAGCTGGTGCTCGACACCTTCCACCGCACCTCGTCCTCCGGCGGATGCCTGGAGGTGTCGGTCCGCCACGTCTTCTTCTCCGCCCAGGCCGCCGACCTGAAGGACAGCACGTCCGCCAAGTCGGTGGCGGAACGGCAGGAAGGCTGGGAGGCCGACATCCCGCAGGACGAGGATGCCCTGTGGGACTGGCTGGTCGATCTCGACGACGCCAGTCGGACCGCCCTG
>JBGTLX010000120.1:0-7911 GCA_041743855.1 Rhizobiaceae bacterium
GAAAGAAGCGATCGTTTCCGATGTCGAGGGCAAGCCGCATACGCTTTGCATAGAGGTGGCGCCGCTGAACTCGGCCGACGAATTCGGCGAGCCCAGTTTGCGCGGCCACATCGTCTACAGCATGGACACCGGCAACTTTTATCAGATCGACGGCGGCATGCTCGCCGAGATGTTCGATCTGACCAAGGCGGAATCCTCCATCCTGGAATTGATGGCGGAAGGGCTGACCAACGCGCAAATCTCGGAGCGGCGCGAAAAGTCGATCGAAACGGTGAACTCGCAGGTCAAATCGGTGCTTGAAAAAACCAACTCCGCCAACCGGACGCAGGTCATCCGGCTGGCGACAAACATCAGCTCGAGCTTTATACTGGAACGTCATCCCCAGAATGGGGGATGAATAGAATTTTATCGTCCAGTAACAGTCTTCGTTACCGAAAGTGCTTCATAAACGGTTAGTTTGTTTGGGGAGACAGGCAATGCGGCGAAACCGGAAATGGACGGCTCTTCTGGGCGGTCTCTGGCTCGGAGCTTCATTCAACATCGCGCTCCCCGCTTCCGCCGACGATGGTTGCGAGAGCGGGCTGGTCTGCCCCGATCAGGGCTGGGACAAGGCTCAGCGGAACTGGTGGCAATCCACCAGCCAGGGGTCGAGGCTTTTGCCTCTGGACTGGATGCTGGCGCTCGAACGGGCCGACGCCGCCGCTGCCGCCGCCACTGAGGCAGATAAAAAATTCCTGTCGCCCCAAAACATGCGGCGGCTGGGCTATCTGCCCGGTCCGCAACCGGCCAACGGATTGCCGCTCGGCTTCGTGGTCGACCATGACCCGAAGCGCAGCGCCGACCTGATGTGCGATACCTTCCCGGCGACATGCGACAATCTCACCATGCGCAAGCCGTGGGTCGGGCTCAACTGCTCGGCCTGCCACACCAACGAGATCGAGTTTGGCGGCAAGCGCATCCGCATCGATGGCGCCGCCACGATGGCGGATTTCCAGTCGCTCGAAGAGGATCTCCTGAAAGCGCTGAGGGCGACGGTGGCGGAGCGCGACCGCTTCGACCGGTTCGCGCGCGCCGTGCTCGGAACGGACCTGACGGTTGACAGCCGCGAGCAACTGGAGCGGCAGTTGGCCGAGCAGATCGCCTGGCAGGATAAGCTGGAGGCAAAGAATGCCGGCGCGGTTCGGTACGGCCACGGACGCCTCGACGCGCAGGGCCATATCCTGAACAAGGTAGCACTTGCGCTAGGCGTCAACGACCAGCCGGCAGCGATCAAGGCCGACGCGCCGGCAAGCTATCCGTTCATCTGGAATGCCTCCCAGCAGGGGAAAATCCAGTGGAACGGCATCGCCAACAACATTCTCAAGCTCAGCATATTCGGCAACGAGACGGACATCGGCGCGCTGGTTCGCAACGCGTCCGAAGTGATCGGCGTGTTCGCCCATGTCGAGAATAATAGGGGCAAGGCCTGGCGCGGCTACGATTCCAGCGTGCGGGTGGACAGTTTGATCGGGCTCGAACGCGTTTTGTCCAAATTGAAGTCGCCCCGCTGGCCGGAAAAGGATGAAAACGGCGATGTCTTGCCCGCGCTCGACTGGGAGAAGGCCGCGCGCGGCAAGCTTCACTTCGACGAGTTAAAGTGCGCGTCGTGCCACCAGCCGCTTGCCTGGGACGATCTGCAATCGCCGGCCAACGAGAAGATGGATCCGATACAGGACCAGGGGACCGACATTTTTCTGGCCTGCAACGCCTTCATGCACATGTCGAAATCCGGCAATCTGGAAGGCCAGAAAGTATTTGCTTTCAAGGGTGACCGGATCGGCGCGGTGGATGTCACGCGCAACCTTCTCATCAACACTGTGGTCGGCACGGTTGTCGGAAAGCTGGACGAGTTGGCGGGCGGCGTTTTCGGCGACGTTTTTGCAAGCGGGGCGGGCCGGCGCGACGAATTCGGGCTGCCGGGGACGACCATCGACTATCTGCCCGGCGTCACCGACGCCGCCAAGAAGTTGCAGGCCGAACTGTGCCTTAATCAGAGGCATGAGCTTCTGGCCTACAAGGCGCGGCCGCTGAACGGCATCTGGGCCACCGCGCCCTATCTCCACAATGGTTCGGTGCCGACGCTCTACGACCTGTTGCTGCCGGCGAGGCTGCGCAACCAGGCGACGGTGGGCATCGTTCTGCCCGAACCGCGAGGTCCCGTGCGGCCGGAGGTGTTCGCTGTCGGCCTGCGCGAGTTCGACCCGGTCAAGGTCGGTTTCGTGTCGGCGCCCGACACGCCCGAAGCACCCTTCATCTTCCGGGCGCGCAACGCTGTGACCGGCGAGCCGATCCCCGGCAACTACAATTCGGGACACAATTACGGAACCACACTGAGCGACGAAGAGCGGTTCGAATTGGTGGAGTATCTGAAGACCCTTTGATGATTGCACGCTCGCGCGGACAGCTGCGGCTGTAGCCGGCAAGCAGAAGGAGGCGAACATGCATGGGAAGTCACTGACGATGATGGTGGCGTTTGCCGCGCTGACCTGGCCGTCTTTCGCGGAGGACAATCTGCCGGCCGCCTATCTGGACGCCTTCGAGGCGGCGGTCGCCGAACCGACCGATCCGGGCGCCGGCGCCGGGCTGATGGCGTTGCTGCCCAGGGTGACGACGTCTTTCGGCCCGCCCCGCGACCTCTTCGTGATCGAAGGCGACCTGACCGTGGACGAGGACGATCTCGTCCGCTACCGGCTCGAGAAAAGCGTCGGCGGAGTGAGCGCCGACAAGCGCAACCCCGAACTGATCGTCCACGTCGAAGATGGACAACAGGCGCACTGGAAGCCGGGAAAGCAAACCCTGCGCTATGCGGTGGTCAAGGGCACCTTTCCCGAGCCGGCCGCCTATCAGGCGGTGGTGGATGACATGAAATCTGCGGGCGAGGACTGGGTCGGGGCCTGCGCGCAATGCGCTGTCGCGTTCGAACATCGTCCGCAATTCGACGGCTTGGGCACCTGGGACGAGTTTCAGGCGCTGGCCGATTCCGACGATCTGCGGTTCATCGTCGTCTACAATCCGGATGCGAGCGGACCGATCGCGTCCGCGTTCTTCCCGACCGACACCTGGCAGGAACGCCTGGTCTCGATCTTCCCGAAATATTTCACGCTGGCCGACGGCGGCTATACCGGGCGCGGCGTGCTCAGGCACGAACTCGGCCATGTTCTGGGCTACCGCCACGAACACACGCGAAACATCGCCGGCTGCGTCTTCGAGGATGCGAACTGGTTCCCCGTGACGCCCTATGATCCCAACTCGGTGATGCATTACTTTTGCGGCGACGCCGGCACTCGCGAACTGGAGCTGTCGGAAGTGGACCGCGTCGGACACGCGGCGAATTATGCGCCGGAGGCGCCTGACGACGCGCAGTAGCGCGCTGCGGGCGTCGCCTAAAATATGGGGAGGTGACCATGCCAGGCAGATTTTTCAGGGTTCGGACCTTTGCGCCGGCGGTTGTTGTCGCGCTCGCCGCGTCGTTCGGGTCGGCGGCTGGACAAGACCGGCCCGCCGCCAAGGTTTACGTGGAATTCGAGGGCGGCCTTATCGGGACGGAAATGGCCGGCGTCATCGACGCCTTGTCCGGCGGCAAGTGGCAAATCCTTCCCACAAGGCTGCATGTGCCGGCCGAGACGGTCGGCCTGTGCCCCATCCTGGAAGAGCAGTTGAAGGTCGCCCCGGAATTCTGCACCGCCGATCTGCTCGCGGCCATTCGCTCGCTCAACGAGAGGGAGGGCGTGAAACTCAACCCCGATGCGGTCAACGCCAAAACCGGGGTTTTCCTGCCCGCCGTCACGGCAACTGAAACATCCGTCCCGCGTCTCTACAATTTGTCGAACCAGGCCGAGCGCGCGCGCCTGAACGAATTGTTGGGCAGTCCTGCCTGGAAAGATGTCATCCAGGACAAGGTAGACGACGTGCTTGCCGGCGTTCCCGCCAAGGGCAAGCGGCGCAACATGCCAAAGATCGTGCAGCTGACGATCAAGCGGATCGGCTGGCAGATCGACATCGAGGGGCCGGAAGCGCTTTCGCAGGCCGATTACGTGGCGCGCCAATTATCCAACCGCAATCTCACTGTTTCGGTGGAGCGGTCGGAAGGTTTCGCGAAGGCCCGGCATTCCTATTCCGCGCCCGATCATCTGGCGAAATGGTGTGGACCGCCCGCGCCCGCGCAGCCGCCCGAAGCCGAGGGCGGATATGCGGAAATGGCCGGCCACCTCTATGAAACCGGCGACGTCGTGACCTGCGAGGCAGAAGGGCTGCGCCCGGAAGTGGCGATCATGGATCAGAAGGTGATGAGGCACCCCGACCTCGCGCAAGCGCTGGAGCAGACGCCGGCCGCGTCGGCGCAGCCGCTCGCGCTGGAGAAGAACTGCGTGGAGCGGACATTCGATCGCGAGCGTCATCACGGGACGCTGCTGGCCAGTATCGTCGCCAGCAACGACAACAAATACGGCTTTCGGGGGATGTCGCCCAATGCGAGGCTTGTTGAAATTCCATGGAACACCAACGAAAACCAGGAAAGCGAACTCGAAACATCCATCGTAAAAAATTGGAAGCCCACCGAGCCGCAGGTGTTTTTGCTGGCGAGCGAGTTTGCGCCATATCCACGGCCCCCGGAGCCGACCGCGATAGAAGAAACCAGGGATACCTGGAAGAAAACATGGCAGTTGGGCAATGACGGTCGATGGATAGGCCTGCTCGCCGACGAACATGTGCGCAAAAGAAACAGGCTGGTGAATCAGATCTTCGCCAGCAAGATTTTGCTGGTAGCGTCGGCCGGCCAGACGTTCGACGATTCCGAGGGTCGTCCGATCGACTGGGAAACGCCGATGTCGCCGCAGAATCTCGGCGATTACGAAAGTATTCTGATCGTCGGCGCCTGCACCCAATGCGCGAAGCCGAACGCCACATTGTGGCGCAAGTCGTTTCGCGGCGTGGCCGAAAGCAATGTCGTCAGCCTGCTTGCGCCCGGCGGCGAAGAGGTTCCGACCTACATATCCGACCGCGAAGTCTCGCGGACGATCGGCGGAACGTCCGCGGCGGCGGCCTTTACAGCCGGCCTCGCGGCGAAAATGGCCGCCTGCTATCCATCCCACTACGCCGTCCAGCCCGAAAATCTGAAGGAGCGGATCATCCTCGCGTCGCGTCCGATCGCCGGCGCCGACCGAAAATGGCTCAACCTTGTCGCCGGCGGCGTCCTGGACCCTTCAGTATCCATGCTCGATCCCGGCAAGACCTGGCTCAAGCTGAATGACCCGCCGGTGAAGGCAGTCGAGTTCGGGCACTGGTGCGCCAGATCCCTCGACCTTCAGGACGACGACACCGGCGCCCGGGATCCCTTGAACCTGTTCGCCATGCGACGACTGACCACGGTGGGCTCGACGGAGATCGTCGGGCAGAGCGTTTCCAACGTGCCCGACGATCACCCGTCGCTGCTGCGCAAACGCATTGTGCGCCGAAAGCCGCCGGGCCAGCCGGTGTCGCCGGAAGGCCGCGTCGCCGCGGTTCGCTATGAGGGGCAGGAGCAGCTTTGCGCGGTGGCGCTCAACCGGATGACCGATCTCTTTCTCGCGGAGCAGTCCAAGGCGCTGGGCGACTGCGAAACCCTGCCACTGTGCGAGTGAGGCGATATGTTCAATCGCAGCCATCTCTTGTCCGCGCTGACCATCTTTGCGCTGTTGGCGCTACCAGCGCCAGCGCTTGGCGAGACTGCGACGGCGCCCGTCACCAGTTTCGGCGTCGCCTTCAAGCCGTTCGACGCCAAGCTGTCGAAGAACCGCCGGACGGTGCGGATAACCAAGCCGTTTCCCGAGGACAATCCCCGCTACTACAGGCTGCGCGTCAGGGTCGACAATCCTCAAGGCGAGGACTGGACCATCTCGGTCAGGTCTCCCGTAGGACAGATCCTCTCGACATTCGATCAGAGCGAGACAGGCTGCGAGGACGCGGCCGGTTGCTGGACTGCGCGGCTGAGCTCGAAACTGCCGACCGTGCAGTTTGCCACTGACTCAGATGTGGTGAAGGCGGAGATCGTCGGCGCGCTCTACATGCCGGACGAGGCCAAGCATCCGTTCTATTCGCCGATGCCCAACAGCAAGGACGAGACGCTGGGAGCGATAACGGGCAGCGCGGATGAGAAACAGGCGGTTTACGAACTTGCCGATACGCTCGGCCTGTTCATCGGTTCAGGGAATTCGGCGGACGGATCGATGACGAACTGGTGTTGCAGCGGCGTCAGGCTGACAGGCGACCTGTTCATGACCAACTGGCATTGCGGCGCCCCCACTGGAATGGGAGACGCGGCCTATTGGCCGGAAAGTGGAGCAGGCAATGTCTGCCGCTCCGGCATTGTCGACATGTCCTGGGACGAGGATGGCGTCGGCCGGGAGTTTTCCTGCGAGAAGGTCGAATACGCGAACAAGGATCTGGATGTCGCGATCCTGAGGCTGGGCAAGCTCGCGGACGGCCTCGATCTCAGCCGGCCCCTGCGCCGGCCGGCAATCTCCACCGATCCAATGCAGGCTGGAGACGCTGTCATGATCCTGCACCACCCCGCCTGCAAACCCAAATCGGTGACGCGCGGCTGCACCGTTCTGAAGCCTGGAATCCGGACCTGGACCAGCGTGGACACAAACGGCCCGATGACCGAATTCACCCACAATTGCACCACGGAAGCCGGCAGCTCCGGCGGTCCGGTGTTTTCCGCGGACAACGAGCTGATCGGGCTTCACCATCTGGGAGCCGACAGCGCCGGACTGGAGGCGGGGAACTTTGCGGTCGGCATGGCTTCTATTCTGGAACATCTTCGGACCGACGCCGTCGCCCTGCACCGGGAGATAACCGGACCGGACCGGTAACGTCCGGGGGACATCCGTCTTGCGCCGACTTGGACGGCGTCCAGGTCGTGTCGCATCCGGCGGTCGAATTGACGGGTTTCCATGTCGCGTGTCTGGCAAACCCGGATAATATGCGGACCATGCAGGGGTCCGACATGAGCGAAACTGCTGGTGAGTTGTCCGCCCCGAAGCGCGAGCGCGGCGGTGGGCGCGTGGCGCGGCGTGAACTGCGGTCGCACGGTTCGCAGGGGCTGGGGCGGCCCTACATCGTCCGCAACATCCCGACATACGACATTCTGTCCGAGGAAAACCTCCTCAAGATCGAGGCGACCGCCGACCGGATTCTTGCCGAGATCGGCATCGAGTTTCGCGACGATCCGGTGGCGCTCGATCATTGGAAGCGGGCAGGTGCTGCCATCGACGGCATGCTGGTAAAATTCGAGCCGGGCATGCTGCGCGACGTGCTGAAAACCGCGCCGGCCGAGTTCACGCAGCATGCCCGCAATCCTGCGGCCAGCGTCCAGATCGGCGGCAGGAACGTCGTCTTTTCGCCGGCTTACGGTTCGCCCTTCGTCATGGATTTGGACAAGGGCCGCCGCTACGGCACGATCGAGGATTTTCGCAACTTCGTGAAGCTCGCGCAATCCTCGCCCTGGCTGCACCACTCGGGCGGCACAATCTGCGAGCCGGTTGATGTGCCGGTCAACAAGCGCCATCTCGATATGGTCTATAGCCACATCAAATATTCCGACCGCGGTTTTATGGGCTCGGTTACAGCCGAAAGCCGTGCGGAAGATTCCATCGACATGGCGCGCATCGTGTTTGGAAAAAAATTCGCCGACGAAAACTGCGTCATTCTCGGCAACGTCAACGTCAATTCGCCGCTGGTCTGGGACGCCACCATGACCACGGCGCTGCGTGCCTACGCCCGCGCCAACCAGGCGGCGGTCATCGTGCCGTTCATCCTCGGCGGCGCGATGGGGCCGGTCACCAACGCCGGGGCGATCGCCCAGTCACTGGCCGAAACCATGGCCGGCTGCGC
>JBGTLX010000121.1:0-4947 GCA_041743855.1 Rhizobiaceae bacterium
GCCGGCCGCGCAACCGGCCGCGCCGGTCGTCGCCGATCCGAACAGGGTGATCGCGACAATCGACGGCGTGACGATCAGCGAATCCGATCTGACGCTCGCCGAAACCGATCTCGACCAGCAATTCGCGCAGCTGCCGCCCGAGCAGCGCCGGGCCGCAGCCCTGTCGGCGATCATCGAGATCCGCGTGCTGGCGGCGAAGGCTATCGCAAACGGCCTCGACAAGGACGCGGATTTCCAGAAGCGCGCCGCTTTCCTGCAAAGCCGCGCGCTGCACAGCGAGTTCGTCGACAAGGAAATCGCCACCAAGGTGACGGACGAAGCGGTGCGCGCGCGCTACGACAAGCAGATGGCCGACACGCCGCCCGTCAACGAGGTCAAGGCGCGCCACATTCTGGTGAAGACCAAGGAAGAAGCGGCCGAGGTGGTCAAGCTGCTCGACGCCGGCGGCGATTTCGAGAAGCTCGCCAACGAGAAGACCACCGATCCGAGCGGCAAGACCACCGGCGGCGACCTCGGCTATTTCGGTCCCGGCCAGATGGTGCCCGAATTTGACGCGGCGGCTTCGGCGCTCGACATCGGCGCCTACACCAAGGAGCCGGTGCAGACGCAGTTCGGCTGGCATGTCATCAAGGTCGAGGACAAGCGCGCGCAACAGCCGCCGGCCTTCGAGCAGGTGCGCGACCAGGTGCGCTCGCTGCTGTTTCGCGAGCAGTATTTCGCGCTGGTCAAGGAACTGCGCGCCTTAGCCAAGGTGGACGTCGCCGACCCGGAGCTAAAAAAGGCGATCGACGCCATGGACGCGGCGCAGTAAGGGGCGACTGAGCGGATAAGTATCAGGTATAGGCAGTTGAGACTTTTGGATGGGTTCCGCGTTATGTAATTTATGCGCTTTGTTGAAGTTCATATATTCGCATGAGGGACCATTTCGCCTGTCCGACACCCAGACCACTGCCGCCGCAGGCGAATTTTTGACGATGCCGGGAGAAATGGCCCGGCTGATCCGGGCGTTTGACTGGTCGTCGACTCCGCTCGGACCGATGGCGGCTTGGCCGCAAAGCCTAAAAACAGCCACAGGACTGCTGGTCGCCTCTTCGGTGCCCATGGTCATCCTGTGGGGGCTGGACGGCGTCATGATCTACAATGACGGTTTCGCCGTTTTTGCCGGCGGGCGCCACCCCAAGCAATTGGGCATGAAGGTGCGCGAAGGGTGGCCTGAAGTGGCCGATTTCAACGACAATGTTATGAAGGTTGGACTGGCGGGCGGAACGCTTGCCTACAGGGACCAGGAACTGACGCTGCTTCGGTCGGGCAAACCGGAACAGGTCTGGATGAATCTCGATTATTCGCCGGTGCCCGATGAAAGCGGCAGGCCGGCCGGCGTGTTGGCAATCGTCGTTGAGACCACGGAACGTATCAGAAGCGAAACCTCGTTGCGCGAAAGCGAGGCGCGGCTGCGTTTTTTCGACGAGTTGGCACAGGCAACAGCCGGCCTTTCCGATGCGGACACCCTGCTTGCGGTCACTACGCGCAAGGTCGCCGAATATCTTGGCGTGTCGAACTGCGCTTATGCCGACATGGACGAGGACCAGGATGGCTTCACCATTCGAGGCGACTGGGCAGCTTCTGGGTCGCCCAGCATCGTTGGACACTACAGCCTGGCCGATTTCGGCGTACTTGCGGTGAAAAACCTCGGCGCCGGACAACCGCTGATCATCAACGACAATCTTCGCGAACTGGCGCCGGAAGAAGCGGCGACGTTCCAGAACATCGGCATTGCCGCCACCATCTGGCATGCCGCTGGTCAAGAACAGCCGGCTGACCGCGCTGATGGCCATCCACGACAAGGTTCCGCATGTCTGGTCGGCCAACGAGCTTGCCGTCATCCGTGAGGTAACGGAGCGTTGCTGGGCGCACATCGAGCGGGTCGGTGCGCAAGCGGAGATGCAGATCAGCGAGGCGCGTTTTCGCGCCTTCGCACAAGCCATGCCGAACCATGCCTGGACCGCGACGCCCGATGGGCAACTCGATTGGTTCAACGACAAGGTTTACGAGTATAGCGGCGCTGAACGCGGCGATCTCGATGGAGAGAAATGGGCGTCGCTGGTCCATCCCGACGACCTTGAAAACGCCGCATCGCGCTGGGGCGCCGCGCTCGCCGCCGGGGAGACCTACGAAACGGAGTTTCGCATCCGGCGGGTCGATGGCCGCTACAGATGGCATATCGTGCGGGCGCTGCCATTGCGCGACGGAGCCGGCAAGGTGACCATCTGGACGGGCACCAATACAGACATCGAAGAACAGAAGCTTACCGCAGAAGCGCTCGAATATCTGAACCACACCCTCGAACAGCGGGTCGAGGAGCGGACGCAGGAACGCGACCGGCTGTGGACGCTTGCCGAGGATCTGCTGGCACGGGCCGACTATGAAGGCAAACTATCGGCGGTGAACCCTGCCTGGACAAAGATTTTGGGATGGTCGGAGCAGGAACTGCTCACCAACCCCTATGCCGATATCATCCACCCCGACGACATCGAGACAGTGGTGGCCGCGCTGACCCGGATGGGCGAAACCGGACAGCCGACGCGCTTCGAAAACCGGATCCTTGGCAAGGACGGTATGTGGAGGCCAATCGGCTGGACCGTATCGCCGGAACCGGATGGCGCGAACTTCATCGCTATCGGCCGCGACCTGACAGAAGACAAGACGCGCGAAGAAGAGCTGTCGCTAGCGCACGAAGCCTTGCGCCAGGCGCAGAAGATGGAAGCGGTGGGGCAGCTTACCGGCGGCATCGCGCATGACTTCAACAATCTTCTGGCAGGCATCGCCGGTAGCTTGGAACTTATCGCGGCGCGCCTTGCCAATGGCAGAACGGAAGGGCTCGATCGCTACATAGACGGGGCGCAATCTTCGACGCGGCGCGCCGCGGCCTTGACCCAGCGGCTGCTGGCGTTTTCCCGCCGCCAGACGCTGGACCCGAAACCAACCGACATCAACCGGCTGACGTCCGGCATGGAAGAACTGATCCGCAGAACGGTTGGGCCGGCCATCGAGATCGAAGTGGTTGGAGCGGGAGGGCTGTGGCTGACGAATGTCGACCAGCCGCAGCTGGAAAGCGCGCTGCTCAACCTCGCCATCAACGCCCGCGATGCAATGCCCGAAGGCGGCCGCATTACCATCGAGACAGCCAACAAATGGCTGGACCAGCGTGCGGCCCGAGACCGCGAAGTGCCGCCGGGCCAGTATGTGTCGTTGTGCGTCACCGACACCGGCACCGGCATGACGCCCCAAATCATCAGCCGGGCCTTTGACCCGTTTTTCACAACCAAGCCGCTGGGGCAGGGCACCGGTCTCGGTCTTTCGATGATCCATGGTTTTGTGCGCCAGTCGGGCGGCCAGGTGCGTGTTTATTCCGAAATTGGCATAGGCACCACCATGTGCCTCTATCTCCCGCGTTTTGTGGGGGAAATGGAGGTGGCGGAAGTGACCGAGGAGGAGCGGGTGGCGGAGCCGGGTCATGGCGAAACCGTGCTGATCATCGACGACGAATTTCTTGTCCGGATGCTGATGGCAGACGTTGTGGAGGAGGCGGGCTACCGGGTGGTGGAAGCCCATGACGGCCCCTCCGGCCTGAAGATCCTGCAGTCGGACGCCCGCGTCGATCTTTTGATCACCGATGTCGGACTGCCGGGAGGCATGAACGGCCGCCAGGTAGCCGATGCGGCGCGCGCCACCCGCCCCAACCTGAAGGTGCTGTTCGTGACCGGCTATGCGGAAAATGCGGTGGTCGGCAACGGGCATCTCGACCCCGGCATGCAGGTTCTGACCAAGCCGTTCGAGATGACGGTGCTGGCTGCCCGGGTCAACGAACTGATCACCGGCGTGAAGTAGCGAGCACCGGCAACTCTTGCGCCGTTGCCCGTGATGGGGCAAACGGACGCGGATCGCGACCCCGAGGCCTGACTACCGATGTCCGAGACGATTTCGCCGCTTGCCCCAAAGGCATATCCCAAAATGCCGGCGATCGACGGGGTTCGCATCGCGACCGCCGAAGCCGGCATAAAATACAAGAACCGCACCGATCTTCTGGTCATGATCCTCGACGCTGGCACGCAGGTCGCGGGCGTGTTCACGCGCTCGAAATGCCCGTCCGCGCCGGTCGATCTCTGCCGCGAGAACCTTGCCGGCGGAGCGGCGCGAATGCTGGTCGTCAATTCCGGCAACGCCAACGCTTTTACCGGCAAGAAAGGCCGCGAGACGACTGCGATGACGGCCAAAGCCGCAGCCAAAGCGGCAGGTTGCGCGCCTTCGGAAGTGTTCCTGGCTTCGACCGGGGTCATCGGCGAACCGCTCGACGCCGGGCGGTTTTCCCATCTGCTGGCGGGCATGGCCAAAGACGCAAAACCCGGCTTGTGGCTGGAGGCGGCCAGGGCCATCATGACCACCGACACCTATCCCAAGGTGGCGACAGTTACGGTCCGGCTCGGCGATGCCGAGGTGACGATCAACGGCATCGCCAAAGGGGCCGGCATGATCGCGCCGGACATGGCGACGATGCTGTCCTTCGTGGCGACCGATGCGCCGATCGCAGCGCCCGTCCTGCAGGCGCTTTTGTCGAAAGCAGTCGCGCCGACCTTCAATGCGGTGACCGTCGACAGCGATACCTCGACCAGCGACACGCTGCTTGTGTTTGCGACGGGCGCGGCGCAAAAACGCGGCGCGCCGAGGATCGACGACCCGAAAGACCCAAGGCTGGCGGGTTTCAGGCGCGGCCTGACCAAGGTGCTGAAGGCGCTGGCGCTGCAGGTTGTGCGCGACGGCGAGGGCGCGCGCAAGCAAATCGAGGTTTTGGTGACCGGCGCGAAATCGGCGCGTTCGGCCAAGCGCATCGCGCTGTCGATCGCCAATTCTCCGCTGGTCAAGACCGCAGTCGCCGGCGAGGACGCCAAT
>JBGTLX010000122.1:0-2798 GCA_041743855.1 Rhizobiaceae bacterium
GCCGAAGACGTGGCTGTCCGCGCCGAGCACATCGCCGTAATAAAGCCCGGTTCCGTCGAAGGCCCAGTGCTCGGGCCGGTAGACCGGAAAGCCGCGCACGCCGCGCGGCGCGCAGCCGCCCCAGCCGGCATAAAGTCCGGCGGTTGCATTGAGCCCGAACGTGGCCGCGCCGGGTCGGCCGATCTCGGGCGCTTCCCAGGAATTGGTGGCGCGCCTGACATCGCCGGTGCGATAGGCCGGGTCTTCGGCGCGCGCTTTGTATTTGTAGCAGACCTGACGGCGACCCTCGTTTTCGAGCCGCGTCTGCCACATGAAATTGCCGGCAAACCGCGCCGCATGGCCGCCCCGCTCGACATAGAAGTCGACCGCGTCGCGCATCTCCCATGTCCAGTATTCGTCGTGACCGACGAAGACCACGCAATCATAGCCTTCGAGGATTTCGGGCAAAAAATGCAGTTCGTGCTGACTGGCGAGATCGATCGCATAGCCGGCGCGCTCCGCCCAGTGGAAGAAATGGCTGTCATAGCTCGCCCAGCCCGACGAGGCATATTTCTTCGAATGACCGGTGGCGAACGCCCATTCCATATGCGGATAGCGCGGCGGGAGGGCCGGCGGCGTCGACATTTCGAGCGGTACGCGCGGGGCGTCGGGCGGCAGCGTGACAAAACCCCGGCACCAGGGCCGCTCCAGGCTGACGGTCGTGGCGAACTGGTCGCGGCCGGGCCCGGTGATCCCCTGATAATGGTTTGAGCCGCCCCATGTGTTGTAGGCGGTCCACGAACCGGTGGCGGCGACCTGCAGGATTCGCCCAGAACCGGTTCCGGGTTTTGGCCGGACGATGAAGAGATGCTGGCAGCGGATCGGCTCGCCGGAGAGTCCTTCCCCGGTGAGCGTGATCCTGTAGGCGCCGGACGGCCATTCGGCCGGAATGGAAAAGTCGAAGGCCGCCTGCCAGCCGCATCCCTCGACCGAGCACTGGTCCGGCGTATCCTGCCAGCGGCTGGCGAGATCGGACATTTCGAACATCGGCGTCTCGGAGCCGCCGTCACGCAGGATGTCCAGGCGAAAAGTCGGCGCGGTCGAACTGACATGCAGCACGACGCGCTCACCGGGCGCGTAGGAAAGCCGGTCGGTGTAACACCAGATTTCGCCGCGCTCGCCGTCCATTTCCGGATGTTCGTAATAATGGCCGCGCACCGCCTCGCGGCGCTGATCCGGCGTCAGGCCGAAATCCGGAAATTTTGTGGGCAGAGGCGGGCTGAAAGCTGACATCGGCGCAATCGGGTGCGGTGGAATGGGCCGGATTGGTCCTAGACCTTGGGGTCGCGGTCAAGGGGCGCGGCAAACGGAATTGCGCCATAGGCGCTGAAACCATGTCTGGAACTCCGAAAAGTCGGCCCTGGCGCAAGGGGACACGCTGTGTGGCGGCGCTTTTTTCTGGCCCGCCGCCGCCATCATGCTATCCAGTGGCCATGGCGCAGAAGAAAGCACACGAGGTCGATGCTTGGCTGGCACGGCCGGACCCGAGAACGACGATCCTGTTGTTTTATGGACCCGACCGGGGTCTCGTTTCGGAACGCGCGCTGGCCTTCGCGAAAACCACAGGCATTCCGCTGGACGATCCCTTTTCCGTGGTTCGCCTCGACGCCGGCGAGATCGAGCGCGACGCCGGCCGCCTGCTGGACGAGGCGCGCACCGTGCCGATGTTTTCGCCGCGACGCCTGCTCTGGGTGCGCCACGCGGCAAACCAGAAAAATCTCGTCGACGATATGAAGGCGCTCTGCCGCGATCCCTCTGCCGACGCCATCATCCTGATCGAGGCAACCGATCTCAAGAAAGGCGCGCCGCTGCGCTCGGCCATCGAGGGCAGCGCCGTCGCCATGGCGCTGCCCTGCTACGCCGACGAAGACAAGGATATCGATGCCATGATCGACGCCGAACTGCGCAAGGCCGGCATGGGCATCGCACTGGATGCGCGCCTGCTGTTGCGCCGCAGTCTCGGCGGCGACAGGCTTGCATCGCGCGGCGAGATCGCCAAGCTGGTGCTCTATGCGCATGGCGCGACGCAGATCGGCGCCGAGGATGTCCGCACGCTGACGGGGGACGTGTCGGGCGCCGGTGTCGACGACGCCGTCGATGCGGCGATCGAGGGCAAGATCGAGGCTTTCGACGACGCTTTCACCCGTCATTCCCAGACGCCCAGCCAGGCCTATCTGGTGCTGGCGGCGGCGATGCGCCAGTTGCAGGCGATCCACCTCATGCAGGCCGGGCTCGACGCAGGCCGGCGCAATGCGGCTTCTATCGTCGCCGCGGCCAGGCCGCCGGTTTTCTATGCGCGACGCAAGATGGTCGAACACGCGGTCGAACGCTGGTCGGGAGAGGCGCTGCAACGCGCCTTGGCGCGGCTGCAGGCGGCCGTTCTCGCGACCCGCAGGCGGCCAGATCTGGCCGTTCCTGTCGCGCGCCAAGCGCTGTTGGGGATTGCCGTCGAGGCAGCCCGGCTCAATCTGGCGTGATACTTAGCCGGCTATCTACGGGCTTTCAATGCTGCAGGCGGCGGCAGAGATCGTCGAGTTGTTCCAGCGTCCGGTAGGAAATCTTCACGTCGCCGCCGCGTTCGCGGTGCGCGATCGCCACCTTGAGTCCGGTGACATCCGATAACAGTTTTTCCAAGGCCAGCGTATCGGTATCCTTGGGGGCAGCCTGTCTTGGCTGCCGGGCGCGCCCCTCCTCGGCGGGACGCTGCGCCAGCGCTTCGGCCTGGCGCACGGAATGGCCATCCTCGACGATCCGCCGGG
>JBGTLX010000123.1:0-2270 GCA_041743855.1 Rhizobiaceae bacterium
GTCAGACGCTTCGCGCAATGAGTCATGCGTCATTCAGGCGGGCAGTCCATTCAGCGCCGCCTCGATCGCCACCCAAAGCTCTTCCACCGGTTCGCAGCCGACGGATACCCGCACAAAGCCTGGCGCGACGGCGTCGCCCCAGCGGGCGCGGCGCTCGGCCGACGTATGGACGCCGCCGAAAGAGGTTGCGGGCTGGATGAGCGCGCAGCCGCCGATGAAATTTTCGGCTTCCGCTTCCGAGCCGAATGTCAGGCCGATGAGAAAACCGAAGCGTTCCATCTGGACGCGCGCCAGATTGTGCGACGCGTCGTCCTCCAGGCCGGGAAACCGGATCGACTGGATTTTCGCATGGCCCTTCAGCCGCCGGGCGATGATGTCGGCCGAGCCGCACATGCGGTCGAAGCGGACCTCCAGCGTTTCCAGCCCGCGATGCACCAGCCAGGCCTCGAACGGCCCGGGGATGCCGCCGGCCAGCTTTCGCCACTCTTTCACCGCCATGATGATCTTCGGATCGCGGCTCGCGACATGGCCGAACAGCACGTCCGAATGACCGTTCGGCGCCTTGGTGTCGGCCGCGACCACGACATCGGCGCCGAAATCCAGCGGGCGCTGTCCGTAGGGCGTCATCGTGGTGTTGTCGGCAACGACGATGGCGCGCGCTGCGTGGGCGGCGGCCGAGACGGCGGCGATGTCGCAGATATCGAGGCCGGGATTGGCCGGCGTCTCCAAGAAGACGAGGCGATAGCCGCTAAAACCGCCGTCGAGATAGGTGGCGGTGGGCCGCAGGTCGAACGATATGCCGAGCGGTTTCAGAAAGCGTTCGGCCAGAACCCGCGTCGTGTAATATCCGTCCGACGGCAGCAGGATGCGATCGCCGCTTTCCAGCATGCTGAAAAACACCGCCGAGGTCGCCGCCATGCCTGACGGGAAGGCGACGCAAGGCGCATCCTCCAGATGCGCCAGCATCTCCTCGACGGCGTCCCAGGTCGGATTGTCGTAGCGGCCGTACTGGCTGTAACCGACCGGATCGCCGGGCAGGTTGAAGATCGAGGCCATGGTCAGCGGCAGCGGCACCGGATCGCCCTTCGCCAGCTTGGCGCGACGCAAATGGGCGAGGGCGGCCGCCCGCGAATGGGAACTGTCGGTCATGGCAAGAACTCGCTGCGTGGAAACCAGAATCGACCGGACGCTATGCCGCGCGCGGCGGCGCCACAAGGCTGCATGCAAAACGGGCCCAAAGTCCGGATAACGCTTCGTTAGGCTTAATGCCGGATAAACGAAGCGATGCAGCCATACCCGCCATTACGGGCGCTGGTTGCCACATTTGACCCGCTGTTCCCGTTGACGCCCATAGTACCCCATGGTATCCCATTGCTACTTTCAGAATTTGTCTCGGGTAGGGGTGAAGAGTTCGCCGAACCGGCGGCCGCAATGGCTGCCCGGAGCGATACCATGCGGCCTGAAGACGACCATGAATTGCGACTGGGGCCGCGCTGGGGAGGCTCGGAAACGATGACCAGAAGGGGCGCGGCGGCGAAGGCGGCTGTATCGAGCGATGAACAGGTTTCTGTCCAGTGCGGTGAACAGGATCGACGCGAAGGGGCGGGTTTCCGTGCCGGCGCATTTCCGCGCAGTGGTGCAGCAACGCGGCTATTCGGAACTCTATGCGATACGCCAGCTGGAGGTGCCGGCGCTGGATGTCGGCGGGCTCGACCTGCTCGACCGCTACGAGGAGAGGATCGCGTTGCAGGACCCGTTCCTGCAGACCACGGACGACATGTCCTTCTTCGTGCATGGCGACGGCTCGTTCCTGAAGCTCGACCAGGATGGCCGGATCAATGTGAACGACTTCATCCGCGAGCATACGGGTATTTCGTCGGAAGTGGCCTTCGTAGGCCGTGGCAATTTCTTCCAGATATGGGATCCCGAACGCCTGCGCGCCTACGGCGCGGAAGTGAGGGCACGGCTTTCACGACTTCGGCAGGGGACGAAGCCTGGGGAGCGACCGGAATGATGGCTGGCCACGGCGGGCAAAATCCCGCGGTTGGCGGACCGGCCAGCCACGTTCCGGTCCTTCTCGCCGAAGTGATTTCGGCGCTTTCGCCGGCAGCCGGACAAACCATCATCGACGGCACGTTCGGCGCGGGTGGCTACACGAAGGCAATCCTGGCGACGGGCGCGTCTGTCATCGGCGTCGACCGCGATCCCGATGCAATTGCCGCGGGCCGCGACATCGAAGCGTCGTCGGCCGGCAGACTCACGCTGGTTCA
>JBGTLX010000124.1:0-4456 GCA_041743855.1 Rhizobiaceae bacterium
TTGGCCTCGGGCAGTTGGCGGGCCAGCGCGAACATCAGCGCGACCGCATGCTCGGCGGTCGTGATCGAATTGCCGAACGGCGTGTTCATCACGATGATGCCTTTTCGCGACGCCGCCGGGATATCGACATTGTCGACGCCGATGCCGGCGCGGCCGATCACTTTGAGCCTTGTCGCCGCGGCGATCAGCTTTTCGGAGACTTTGGTGGCTGAGCGGATGGCGAGGCCATCATATTGGCCGATGATGTCGAGCAGCTTTTCCTTGTCCTTGCCGAGGTCGGGCAGATAATCGACCTCGACGCCGCGATCCTTGAATATCTGAACGGCGGTCGGCGACAGCTTGTCGGAAACGAGTACGCGGGGCGCCATGATGGCCTCCTTGTTGGGACGATATCCGGAAGAGGCGACGATTGCCGCCAAATTGGGCGCAGGATCAGGCCGCAGTCTTCATTGCGGCCTTCTGGGTTGCGAAAGCCCAGTCGAGCCAAGGCGTCAGCGCCTCGATATCGGCCGTCTCGACCGTCGCGCCGCACCAGATGCGCAGGCCCGGCGGCGCGTCGCGATAGAAGGCGATGTCGTAGGCCACATTCTCCGTTTCCAGCGACGCGACCATGCCCTTGACGAAAGCCTGCTGGCCGGCATCGTCGAGATTGGCGACCGCCGGGGCGGCAAAGCGCAGGCAGGCCGACGTGTTGGAACGCGTTTCCGGCGCGCGCGCCAGAAACGCGGCCCAGGAAGAAGCCTCGACGAAGTCGGCGATGACCGCGAAATTTGCATCCGCGCGCCCGACCAAGGCATCGAGCCCGCCGATCGATTTCGCCCAGTCCAGCGCATCGAGATAGTCCTCGACGCATAGCATCGACGGCGTGTTGATGGTCTCGCCGCGAAAAATGCCCTCGATCAGTTTTCCGCCTGACGTCAGGCGGAAAATCTTCGGCAGCGGCCATGAAGGTTTGTAAGTTTCGAGCCGTTCCACAGCGCGCGGCGACAGGATCAGCATGCCATGCGCGCCCTCGCCGCCCAAAACCTTCTGCCAGGAGAAGGTGACCACATCGAGCTTTTCGAAATCGAGTTTTTGCGCGAACGCGGCGCTCGTGGCGTCGCAGATCGTCAGGCCCTCACGGTCGGCGGGAATGAAATCGGCATCGGGCACGCGCACGCCGGAGGTCGTGCCGTTCCATGTGAACACCACGTCGCGCGAAAAATCGATCTGGCCGAGCTCAGGCAGGTCGCCGTAGTCGGCCTCGATGCGGCGCACATCGGCAAGCTTCAGCTGCTTGACCACGTCGGTCACCCAGCCGGACCCGAAACTTTCCCAGGCGACCATGTCGACGCCGCGTGCGCCCAGAAGCGACCACAGCGCCATCTCGACCGCGCCCGTGTCGGAAGCGGGTACGATGCCGATGCGGTGGCCGGCGGGAACCTTCAGCACTTCGCGGGTAAGGTCGATCGCCTGTTCGAGCTTGCTCTTGCCGATTTTGGCGCGGTGCGAGCGGCCAAGCGCCGCGTTCTTCAGCGCCTCGACCGACCAGCCGGGACGTTTGGCGCAGGGACCTGAGGAGAAATTGGGGCTTGCCGGACGGGCTCCGGGCTTGGACAGCGTCGCCATCGTGGTTCTATCCTTCCAGATAGTGGCCCCTCGTTGGGGAGGGGTAGCCCACCAACGGCGATATTCTTTCGGGTCTTTGGCGTCAAGAGGAAATCATCTGTCGTTGACGCGACATGCCCCAGGGTCAGACGAACGCAAAACGCAAAACGGCGGGCCGAAGCCCGCCGCCTGGCGCACCCGATGGGGACGTAAGCCTACCAGAGTTCGTAACGCAGGCCGACCTTGACTTCGTGCTGTTCGATATCGCCATGCGAGCCGTCGCCCGCCGTTTGCGGCGAGTCAAACCCGAACATGTCGCCGCCTTCGATGTTGCGGTATTTGTAGCCGACGTCGAGCTTGATGTTGCGGGTCACGTCATAGGCGACGCCGGCCATGACGGCGTAGGTGAGCCGCCAGCCCTCCGCTCCGCCGCGGCCTGTGCTGCCGACGGGCGCCTGCGACGCGCAGAGCGCTGCTCCATCGACGCAGTAGCTTGTGTCGCCGAGACCGCCCCAGCTCAAATAGGTATAGCCCGCGCCCGCTCCGAGATAGGGCGTGATTCCGACATATGTGCCGAGATCGACATAGCCATTGGCCATGACGCTAACGGCCGAAACCTCTGCGCCGTTTTCGGACCGGCAGGTCGTGTCGACTGGACCACCAGCGCACGGTTCGGCGCTGGTCGTCGAGCCGCTGAAATCGGTGCGAAAGCCGTCGACCGTGGCGTCTGCCCGCAGGTAGTCGGTGAAACGGTAGCCGACGCCGCCCCCCCAAGTGAAATTCTCGTCGAGATCCTGCGACGAAAACGACGCCGGTTCAAACGTGACGCCGTCAAAGGTCTCGTAGTCGACCTGTCCAATCTCGGAGGAGAACGCATAGCCGACGTCGCCGCGCAGATACCACCCCGATCCCACTTCGACCGGAACATATTCAGCCGCCTCCTCGACGAAGATCGGCGGATCGTAATCGGCCGCCCCTGCCGCAAGCGGCGCCAGATTGGCCGCTGCGATCGTCAGCGCGACAAGCGAGATAGATTTCATGAGCCCCAACTCCCCAGATGGCCGTCGCCGGGAAAACATGACCCGGTTCGCCGTTCAGGAGCATTGTTAACCATAGTGGTTAAGTGGCGGTTAAGGATAACAGTCGGTTACCGGAAATGTTGCTTCTGGGGCAAAACGGCGCGCGCAAAATACAAAACCGCCCGGCGCGGGGCCGGGCGGTTTGGGATCGGGTAAAGGCGACTACTTGGTATAGACCGGCTCCGGCAATGGCTCGTAGGCCACCTGTTCCGGCCTGGCGCAGTCCGACTTGCCGAACTGATAGCGCAGGCCGCCGCGCACTTCGTGATTGTCGAAGCCGTCGTCGTATCCTGGTCCGGCGTCGTTGGCGAACTCGAACATCTTGCCGCCCTCGACACGGCTGAAGCGGTAGCCGGCGTCGAACTTCAAATTGTCGGTCAGGCAGTAGGACGCGCCGGCCGCGAGCGCATAGGCGAAGCGCCAGTTCTTGGCGCCGCGATGGCGGGTGAAGCTTCCATCATCCAGCGTATTTTCCAGATCGTCCCACTTGACCCATGCGCCGCCGATGCCGGCGCCGACATAGGGTGTGATGCCGTGCCAGGTGCCGATGTCGATATAGGCGTTGGCGAGAAGCAGGAAGCTGCTGACCTTGCTGATGTCGACCGACGTATTGATCGCGTCCGATGTCTGGCCGCGGAAATCCGCGTCGAACATCCAGTCGCCGGTCACGTCGGCGCGCAAATGCCTGGTGATCTGGTAGCCGACGCCGCCGCCAAGCGACCAACTGTCGTCGATATCGCCGAAGTCGAATTCGCCAGAGGATCCCGGAGGCGTGTAGAGAACATAATCCGCCCCGCGAAAGTCCGACCAGTGATAGTCCACATCGCCGCGCAGATACCAACCGCCGTAGTCAGACGTGTCGTCCTGGTAGACGACCGGAGCCGGCGCGGGATCGGCCATAGGTTCATACGGGTCGGCGGCGAATGCCGGTCCGGCCACGCCGGCAAGCAGCGCGGCCATGAAAACTTTCCTTGCAATACTGAACATGCTCGACACCCCTGGAGACCTTTCGGGAAAACCCCGAACTGATTGAACCCGTTAGGGATAATGAATTGTAAAGGTTAAGCTCCACTTAACCCTGTCGCTTAACCATGAACGTCTTTTTGGAAATTATTGCTCGCCGCCTGCAACAAGGCCCACCACACCGGGCGGGCCGAGGCGTCGGAACGGTTCAATTCGTTCGGTCAGGCGGCGCTGCGCGTTTCCGATATCAGCCCGACGAGATCGTTGACCACGGTTTCGACCAGACCGGGGTCGTCGCCCTCGGCCATGACGCGGATCAGCGGTTCGGTGCCCGACGGACGGATGACGAGACGGCCGGCGCTGCCCAGCCTGTTGCGCGCATCCTCGATCGCCGCGCGCACCGGCGCTTCCTCGAGCGGCTTGCCGCCTTTGACACGGACGTTCTTGAGAACCTGCGGCACGGGTTCGAACTTTTTGGCGATCTCGCTCACCGGCTTGTTTTGCCGCTTGACGCAGGCCAGAACCTGCAGCGCCGAGACCAGCCCGTCGCCGGTCGTCGAAAAATCCGACAGCACGATGTGGCCGGACTGCTCGCCGCCGACATTCATCCCATGCGCGCGCATGTGCTCGACCACGTAGCGGTCGCCGACCTTGGTGCGATGGAGTTCCAGCCCGATGCCACTCAAAAAGCGCTCAAGGCCGAGATTGGACATCACCGTCGCCACCACTCCGCCGCCCGACAGCCGCCCGCTCTGATGCCAGGATTCGGCGATCAGCGCCATGATCTGGTCGCCGTCCACCACCTGCCCGTTTTCATCGACGATGAC
>JBGTLX010000125.1:0-5261 GCA_041743855.1 Rhizobiaceae bacterium
CGCTCTTGACGGCACGCGGCGCCACCGGCTGCTTGCGCTGCACGACGATGTCGCGGGTCACCTCCCTGCATTCAGGCAAGGCGTTCGCGCGCGTGAGCTTGGCCTGCCACGTACCGGCGCCCGGCGCGGCAATTTCGGCGAACCAGAAATAAGGCGGGCCGCCAAGGCGCTGGTTCGATTTGGCCGCGACCTCTCCTTCCGGCGTAATCAGGATCAGTTCGCCGTCCGCCGGCTTTTCCACTCCTAGGACGACGCGCAACGGCGCACCGCTCCAGGGCGCGATCGGAGAGAACAGGACCGCAAGCTCGTCTTGGCAGGTGGCCGGCGGATCTTCGGCTCTTGCCACCGAATTTGGCGAGAGGATGCAGGCGCCTACGGCCAGGAGCGCTGGCAGCGCCGCAGCAGCTTTAGACAGGCGTACAGGCGGCATGGGATCCCCGTCCGGCTCCCTCGGCCTCAGTGCAAACTACCCCGAAAGCTCCGGCCAAAAAACCTCAAATGCGCCCGCCCGAGCGCCCAAAACCGGGCTCAATCTCGTGGTTTGCCGGTTCCGGTCCTTAGCCTGTAAGTTAACCGCGCCCGGAGTCGCCATGTGGTCCCGCCTGCTTGCCCTCGTCCTGCTCCTGCTGCCCGCCCCGGCGCTCGCCGGCGCCAAGGAGAAGGTCGCGTCCCTGGCTCCATCGGGGCTGGTGCTCGTGATTGACGACAAGGGCAACGAGCTGGTCGTCCAGAACGCCGACCAGCCCTTCGTCCCGGCCTCCGTCGCCAAGATCGTGACCGCTTGGCTGGCCATGGAGGTCCTGGGCGCTGACTACCGCTTCGAGACAAGCTTCTACCTGGACGACAAGCGGGTGCTCTACGTGCGCGGGGGCGGCGATCCCTTTTTAATCTCCGAGGAGCTGGCGCCGCTCGCGACCGAGCTGGTCGCCGCAATCGGTAAGGAGCCGATCACCGGCATCGTGCTCGATGCGAGCTACTATCCCTCCGACCTCCGCATCCCGGGCATCGAGAACACCAGCGAGGCCTATGACGCGCTGAACTCGGCGCTCGCGGTGAACTTCAACACGATCAGCGCCGTGCGCAAGGGTAAGACGGTCCGCTACGCCGAGGAGCAGACGCCGATCACGCCGCTCGCGATCAGCGAGTTCCAGGCGCGGGGCCCCCAGGGACGCGGCCGCATCAGCCTGAGCAAGGACCCGGCGGTGAGCCTGAAATATGCCGGCGAGCTGATCGCCGCGTTCATCGAGCGGGCCGGCGGCACCGTCAAGGGCAAGATCTCGACCGGAACCGTGCCCGAGGACCTGAAGCCGGTCTATGTTCATCGCCAGTCCCGCACGCTCTCGCAGATCCTCACTCAGCTGCTCATCGGCTCGAACAACTACATCGCCAACCAGGTCTTCCTGGAGATCGGCGGGACCCTGGGCGGAGCCGTCAGCCTCGAGAAATCGCTCAAGGTCGCGAACGATATGCTTGCCGCCAACGGGCTCGCCGATGCCATCCATCTCGAGGAAGGCTCCGGCATCAGCCGCGGCAATCGCTTCACGGCACGCGGCCTCGCCAAGGTGCTCGACCTGTTCGAGCCCCATGCCAAGCTGCTCCGCAGCGGCGACGGCACCTTTTTCAAGACCGGCACCTTTTCCGGCGTCCGCACGCTGGCGGGCTATGCCGACACCAAAGGCCACGGGCGGGTGCGCTTCGTGATCGCCCTGGGCGGCGGCGGCGCGCTGCGCTTCCAGCTGCTCAAGGCGATCCAGGCGGGACTTTAGCCGGAGTCCGGCGACTTAGGGCCTTCCGCCCACCAGCCCCGGCCATCCACGACTTATGTCGCGCTTTGGGCTAATGTCGGGAAATGACCATGCCGTCATGCGGCCTCCGCCCTCTCGCGCTCGCATTTCTCACCGTCCTGGCGGCGCCGGCGGCGACGCAGGCGGCGGAAGGCACTCCGACGCCCTGCACCGATGACGCGATGATCGTCTTCGATGCGTCGGGCTCGATGGCCGGCAATACGGTCCAAGGCCTGTTCAGCGCCGTGACCCGCATCGACGAAGTCCGCAAGGCCCTGGCGCAGGTTTTGCCCAACGCCGCCAAGTTTCGCAAAATCGGCCTGATCACCTACGGTCCCGGCCCTTACGCGCAATGCAATGTCGCGCTCGACTTCAGACCGATGCCGAATGCGACCGGGCCGATCATGAGCGTGGTGAACGCGCTCAACCCGGCCGGCAAGACGCCGCTCGTAGAAGCGGTGCAGCGGGCCGCGGAGGTCCTCGCCTACCAAGGCACCATCGTGTTGCTGACCGACGGCGAGGAGACCTGCGGCGGCGCGCCCTGCGAGCTTGGCAAATCGCTCAAGGCGAACAAACAACTCACCGTCCATGTCGTCGGCTATCAGCTGAAGGCATTCCGGTGGACGGGCGCGCAGAGCTTCCTCGACGCGAAATGCCTCGCCGAGGAAACCCGCGGCCTCTACATCACGGCGGAGAACCGGCAGGACCTGATCGAGGCGTTCGAGAAGACGCTCGGCTGCCCCATGATGTCGGCTCTACCCGCCGCGTCGCGCTAAAGATCGGTCGTGCCGCACGCCAGAACGGCGTCGACCAGCCTAACCAGACCGGGTGAGGCCGGCCCGCGTCCATGATATCCTGAACGGAGGGGTAACCTAAGAGGACCCGCTCATGATGACACGGACAGTGATCAAAAGTGCCGGCGTCGCCCTGGTGGCCGCCTTGATCTGCTCGACCCCGGCTTCGGCCGGCCAGCGCGACAAGAAGAAGTCGTGCTTCTGGCAGGCGGAACTGGTCAGGCCCGCCCTGACGCAACCGGAAAAAGAGGCCTTTATCGCCAACTGCAAGGCCGACCTGACGGCGCACCCGCGCAGAAGGCCGCCTGGCGATTATTGAGGCGCTCACACCAGGCGGCTGGCGACGAAAGCGGCGAGCAGCGTGAACATCGCAAGGTCGGATACGAACGCGACCTGCTCGTTGAGACTTCGATCCTTGCGCACGAGGTGCCCGAGCCCGGCGAGGCCGAAAAACAGGCCGCCGACGATCGCCGCTGGCAGCAGAAAGTCCGGCACGAACAGGCTCAAGATCCCGAGCGTGCCGATCGCCAGATTGCCGAAGCCGATTTCACGCACCAGGCCGTGAGCGGCGGGATCGCCGATGCCGAACACATCCTCGGCAGTGAAATGCGGGCGGAACACCTGGCTCAGGCCGGCGAGAAACAGCCTAACTCCCACCCCCCAGAACGTGAACCATTTGCCGACCAGGCCCATCAGCGCGGCCGCGTCGGGCAGCATCGACGTTTGCGCCGCCACCGAGAGCAGCGGCAGCACCAGCATCAGCACTATGATGGCGGCGAGGTGCATGCTGAATTCCTAGCATAGTGTGTGGAGAGATTATCCCCGCCAATGTCGAGTCGTTTCGACAAGACGCGCGGCTGGCCCATATGTCTTCTGTAAGTCCCATTACTAGTCTCCCTTCGTCATGCCCGGACTTGTTCCGGGCATCCACTCGTGCGGAGCGGCAGGTGGCGACTCCCTATTGGATTGCCGGGACAAGCCCGGCAATGACGAAGGAGTGGACGCGTGCTTTATCGTTGCCGCGAGGCGCTAGGCCTTGCGTGCAGTCAAAGAGCCGCCTCCCAATGTCTCCCGGAGTTCCCCGTAAGGGGGATGGCGCGCCGAAAAGCGCAAACCTGTGGTGTCCGCATCCGTTGCCGGATGCGGCGGGCGCCTCTCGGCGCGCCAATCACGGCGGTTACGGCACCGGACCCCGCTTTAGTCCGGTCTGTCACGCATTCACGCGCCGACCGAGCCTTCAGCCAGCTCCTGGCGGGGACTCGTAGTGGTCCCGGGAGGAGTCCCGCTGCCGCCCGAGTGTCTTGTTGCGACAAAACCCGCGGGCGCCGCGCCCCGTCCCGCGATCAAGACGCCTCTAGAGCGCGCCCTTTAAGTGGACGAGGTGGGCGCATGATAAGGCAGGTGCGGAGGCCGGGGATAAATCGCGGACCAAAAGTGCGAGCAAACGCGCAAGTTCTTCCCTCTCCCCTTGTGTTCTCGGGGACAGCGTTCCTCATGATGGTAGTTGACAGGGGTGGATAAGCATTTGAACACGCTTGCTTTGTCTGCCATTGGCAATCACCGTGATACATGCTGATTCCCCTTCAGGACTACCTATTCGAGATCGAGGTAGCACCCACGGGCCCGATGAGACCATGCCGAAACTGAAGCTAACCAAGAGCGTGATCGATGCGCTCCCGATACCTGCAAATGACGTAGTTTATTGGGATAGTGGCTGCCCCGGCTTCGGGGTCAAGGTCACGCCGAAGGGGCGCAGGGTTTTCATCGTGCTCTACCGCGCCGGGGGAGCGGGATCGCGTCTGCGCAAGTACACGATCGGGCCTTATGGACGCGTCACACTGCACCAGGCTCGTGCGGCAGCCCTGAAAATATTCGCGGCACGAACCGAGGGGCGGGATCCGGCGGCTGAGAAACAACTGGCGCGGCGCCGCCTCGTGATCGACGGCGTCGAGGATCTGGTCGAGCTCTTCATCAGTGACCACGTCTCCAAGACCCGCTCCGCGCGCGAAATCTCCCAATTGCTGCGCCGTGAGGTGCTCCCGAGCTGGGGAAGGCGCAGCATTCATGAGATCGGCAAACGCCACGTCATCGAGCTGGTGACCGAAGTGTCTGGGCGCGGCACCCCTTCCGCCGCGAACAAGCTCCTCAAAGTGGTTAAGGTTTTCTTCGGCTGGTGTGTGGGTCGCGCCATCTTAGACGCTTCCCCGGCTAATGGGTTAGTGGCCCCTGCGCGCGAGAGACCGCGTGACCGTGTCCTGGATGATGACGAACTTGTTCTCATAATAAGAGCTGTTCGGCAAATCGACGGTGCCTATGGAGGCATTGTCGAGCTGCTGGCACTCACGGGCCAACGCCGGGAAGAGGTGGCGCAACTGACCTGGGACGAGGTGGACCTTGCCAGTCACACCTGGACACTGCCGGCCTCTCGCACCAAAAATGGTAGGCCGCACTTCGTGCACCTCTCGACCGAAGCAATTGCGGTGCTCAAGCGAACACCGACCGTCGGAGATTTTGTTTTCTCGCTTTCAGGCACAAAGCAATTTCAGAGCTTCAGCGCGGCGAAACGTGAACTCGACAAGCTCTCTGACATCTCTGATTGGCGGCTCCATGATCTACGCCGCACCTGTGTTTCCGGCATGGCGAGGCTTGGCGTCGCTCCGCATGTCGCCGACAAGGTCCTAAA
>JBGTLX010000126.1:0-4140 GCA_041743855.1 Rhizobiaceae bacterium
AGGATGGCATGCTCGACGCCGCCAATATACTGCTCGACCGGCAGCCAGCCGGCATCGCCGTCGACATAGGCGAGCGTCGTCGGCGTCTTCTCGTTCCGGGGGTCTGTGAACCGGGCGAAATACCACGAGGAATCGACGAACGTGTCCATCGTGTCGGTGTCGCGCCGCGCCTTCGCCCCGCATTTGGGGCATGAAACATGCTTCCAGCCCGGATGATGGTCGAGGGGATTGCCTGGCTTGTCGAAGGTGACGTCGTCGGGCAAAAGCACCGGCAATTGCGCGGCCGGGACTGGCACCGCGCCGCAGGCGTCGCAAAGGATGACCGGGATCGGGCAGCCCCAGTAGCGCTGCCGCGAGATCAACCAGTCGCGCAGGCGGAAATTCACCTTTCGCTCGGCCATCGGACGGTTGCCGATCGACACGGCTTCCAGCCTGCGCGCAACGTCTTCGAACGCATCGGCCGGCCTAAAACCGTCGAGGAAGCGCGAATTGATCATCACGCCGTCATCGACATAGGCTTCCTCGATAATCTGGAAACTCGCCGCGTCTTCGCCTTCCGGCATCACCACCGGCACGACCGGCAGGCCGTATTTGTTGGCGAAGTCGAGGTCGCGCTGGTCGCCCGAGGGGCAGCCGAAGATCGCGCCCGTGCCGTAATCCATCAGCACGAAATTCGCGACATAGACCGGCAGCGTCCAGTCTGGGTCGAACGGGTGCACGACGCGGATTCCCGTGTCGAAGCCCCGCTTCTCGGCCGTCTCGATGGCTGCGGCGGACGTGCCGAGATGATGAATTTCTTCGATGAACGCCGCAAGCTCCGGCTGGCTTTCCGCGGCCTTGCGCGCCAGCGGATGGTCGGCCGCGATCGCCATGAACGAAGCGCCGAAGATCGTGTCGGGGCGCGTCGTATAGACTTCGAGTTCGGTCTCGCCGGCCGGCGCGGTTTTCCCGTCCAGCGGCCAGCGGATCAGCAGCCCATCGGAGCGCCCGATCCAGTTGCGCTGCATCAGCTTGACCTTGTCGGGCCAGCGCTCCAGGCGGTCGAGCCCGTCGAGCAGATCCTGCGCCATCGACGTGATCTTGAAGAACCACTGCGTCAAATCGCGCTGCTCGACCGGCGCGCCCGAGCGCCAGCCGCGGCCGTCGATCACCTGCTCGTTGGCGAGCACGGTCATGTCGACCGGATCCCAGTTGACCTTGGCCGACTTGCGCTCGACCAGCCCGGCCCGCCAGAAATCCAGGAACATGCTCTGCTGATGCTTGTAATAGTCCGGGTCGCAGGTGGCGAACTCGCGGCTCCAGTCGAGCGACAGGCCCATCGTCTTCAACTGGCTCTTCATTGTCGCGATGTTGGCGTAGGTCCAGTCGCGCGGGTTGACCTTGTTGTCGCGCGCGGCGTTCTCGGCGGGCAGGCCGAAGGCGTCCCAGCCCATCGGATGCAGCACGTTGAAACCCCTGGCCCGCTTGTAGCGCGCCACCACGTCGCCCATCGCATAGTTCCGGACATGGCCCATATGGATGCGGCCCGACGGATAGGGAAACATCTCGAGCACATAATATTTCGGGCGCGGGTCGTCGTTCCGCGCCTCGAACAGTTTTTTCCCGTCCCAGGCTTTTTGCCATTTAGGTTCGGACGCGCGCGGATTGTATCGTTCGGTTGCCATGCTTTGTTTTTCACTTAAAAGCGTCGAACCGGCTGAGCGGAAAAGTTAGCAGTTCTAAAAACGCGGTCCGGCTGTTCACCATGGATTGCCGAAACCGTCAACTCCGGCAACGCCTGACCCCGGAGTGGAGGAAAGAGCATGGAAGAAGCTGTGGAGCGCCTGATGGCGGTGCGCGCGGCTATTGCCGCCGCGGAGGAGCAAGCCAGGCGAGAAGCCGGCTCGGCCATGCTGGTCGTCGTCTCAAAAACCTTCGCGGCCGAGGACATCCGGCCGGTCATCGCGGCCGGCCAAAAAATCTTCGGGGAGAATCGCGTGCAGGAGGCGCAGCAAAAGTGGCCGGCGCTGCAGGTCGAATTTCCTGACATCCGACTGCATCTAATCGGCCCGCTGCAATCGAACAAGGCGAAGGAGGCGGTCGCCTTGTTCGATGTGATCGAGACCGTCGACCGCGAAAAGATCGCGGCCGAACTGGCCAAGGAAATCGGCAAGCAGGGGAAAAGTCCAAAACTCTATGTTCAGGTCAACACCGGCTCGGAGCCCCAAAAAGCCGGCGCGAACCCGCGCGAAACCGTCGCCTTCGTCGCCCGCTGCCGCCAAGTACATGGATTAGCCATCGAAGGCCTGATGTGCATACCGCCCGCCGACGAAAACCCGGGACCGCATTTCGCGCTGCTGGCCAAGCTTGCCGGGCAAGCCGGCGTGCAAAGGCTCTCCATGGGCATGTCGGGCGATTACGAACTGGCGGTCCGCTTCGGTGCGACCTCGGTGCGCGTCGGCAGCGCCATTTTCGGGAGCCGGTGACGTAAGTGGGCTGGCGCTTTATAGCAAAATTACTATAATATTCACTTTGGGCCGCAAGATGAAGAAGCCGAAAGCTGTCGTTTGGATCGGCTCGTCCAGGGACGACCTGAGAGAGTTTCCAATAGAGGTTCGTCGCGTGATGGGAGTAGCAATATACGATGCTCAAAATGGCGGTGAGCATCCGCGTGCCAAGGCGTTGAAAGGCTTTGGCGGTCGCAGCGTCCTTGAGGTGGTCGATGATTATGATGGGGATACGTACAGGGCCGTCTACACCGTTCGATTTGCCGAGTGCGTCTATGTCCTGCACTGCTTCCAAAAGAAGTCGAAGCAGGGAACCGCAACGCCGAAACACGAACTTGATCTCTTGACGGCGCGGCTAAAGACAGCGGCGGCCTATCATCAAGAGCATTTCAAGAAAGGAAGTCCGCAATGAACGAAGATTCCAAAGCGGAAGCGAGCAGCGGGAACGTTTTTGCCGATCTTGGTTTCGACGACCCGGAGGAAGAAATTATCAAGGCCAAACTCGTGCGCGAGTTCCGTATTGCCGTCAAACGCCGTCGCCTCACCCAGGCAAAGACTGCCGAACTGATCGGTGTCCGGCAACCGGATGTATCGGCGATCATGACCGGCAAGACGCACAAGTTCTCCATCACCCGGCTCGTGCGTTTTCTCGACAGGCTGGATTACAGCGTTGATGTCGTTGTTCGTCAGAAACCGAAGAAATCCGGGATCGCCGAGGCCGCTTGACGCATCAATGCAGCACGAACTCGCCGTCCACCTTGCGCCATTCGTTCGGCGCGATCAGTTTTTGGTGGGTGTAGCTGATCGAATGCAGCGGGCCTTCGAGCCTGGTCTTCCAGAAGTCGATGAATTTTATGAGGACCGGGAATTTCGGGGCGATATCGTAATCCTGCCAGACAAACGTCTGCAGGAGATGGGGATGGTCGGGGAAATGATACAAAATCCTGGCCGTGGTCAGCCCATAGCCTTTCAGCATCAGTTCCATTTCGGCATGATCGCGCATCGCGTTGGTCCTTCCCGCCGTATCCGTCCTCCCAACGCAAATCATGTAGCACATTCCTTAACCGTCTATTGAAATTTTCGTGATTACGGCCGATTTCCAATAGTAAAAACAGGGAGTTAGCAGCCTGCGCCTGACAGTGCTGACAAACGGTCAGCCGTCGCCTGCGGCATCCCGCCGCTCGCACCCAATGTCTAATGTTGTCGCCTGCGACGAATTGATAATAAATGCCGGCATTTGGTTCACCGCGCTTCTGTGAGGCTGGCGCGGTTTCGTTCGGGAGGGGAGAGAAAAATGTCCGAGGTTCACGTCCACCGCGTCCAGCCGGCGTGGAAGAAGAACGCGCTGATCGACAACGAGACCTACCTTAAATGGTACGCCGAGAGCGTGAAGAACCCGGACAAATTCTGGGGCAAGCACGGCAAGCGCATCGACTGGTTCAAGCCCTACACCAAGGTCAAGAACACCTCGTTCACCGGCAAGGTCTCGATCAAATGGTTCGAGGACGGGCTCACCAACGTCTCGTATAATTGCATCGACCGACATTTGAAAAAGCGCGGCAACCAGACCGCGATCATCTGGGAGGGCGACAACCCCTACGACGACAGGAAAATCACCTACAACCAGTTGCACGAGCATGTCTGCCATCTCGCC
>JBGTLX010000127.1:0-4571 GCA_041743855.1 Rhizobiaceae bacterium
GCAAACAAAGCGGCCTGCCTGTCGTCCCCGGAAAGCGTCAGACAGGGCGTTGCGCATCCTTCCAGCATCTCGCTTTCGGCTTCCTGAAAGCGCGGCGCCTGCACGCGACCCGCCAGCCTGACAAGCAGATCGATGCGGGCCCTCGGCTCAAATGCTATCGCTCGCGGACCGATCCCCCGTATTTCGGCAAGGCCCTCGATTGCCGCAGGTGCTGCGCAGACCAGCTTTCCGTGACAGGCCGACAGAAAGACCTGATCGTCGGCGACAAACCGTCCGAACCATCCGAACGAGCGAGCATGCGCGACAAGCGCCAGGCCAAGCCCGGTCTTGCCAGATCCGGACGGGCCGGCGATCAGCACGCCGCGATCGCCGAGCACCACGGCGACGCCATGAAAGTTCGAAGGTGTGCCGGGCATGAAACTGAAAACCCTAGTTCTCGGCCGGAAGCGCGACCGTGAACCGCGCGCCGCTGATCTCGCCGGGCTTGCCGCCCGGAATGTTTTCGGCGGTCAGCGTACCGCCATGGCCTTCGACGATCTGACGGCTGATCGACAGGCCCAGGCCCGAATTCTGGCCGAAAGCCTCGCCCGAGGGACGGTCGGTATAGAAGCGCTCGAAAATCCGGTCGATCGCGTCGGCGCGGATGCCCGGACCGTTGTCGTCGACGGTGAGGATGTTGAATTTGCCGGCGCGCATGAGCGAGAGACTGATCTGGCCGGTTTGCTCCGGCACGAAGGAGCGCGCGTTTTCGATCAGATTGGTGATGACCTGGCCGATGCGCAGATCGTGACCTGTCACGAAATAGCCCTTTGCGCCGGCTGGCAGCTTGGCCGCCTTGAAGTCGATCTCGACCATTTTGCGGTGGCGGCCGGAATCGCGGGACACCGCGACCAGGTCGGTGACGAATTTCTTGAGGTCCACCCGGCCGGCGTCCTCCCGCGCCAGTTCGGCGTCGAGGCGCGACGCGTCGGAAATGTCGGTGATCAGCCGGTCGAGCCGCTTCACGTCGTGCTGGATGATCTCCATCAGCCGGCTGCGCGACGCTTCGTTCCTGGCGATCGGCAGCGTCTCGACAGCACTTCTGAGTGAAGTCAGCGGGTTCTTCAGTTCGTGCGACACATCGGCGGCAAAACTCTCGATGGCCTCGATCCGGGCGTAAAGCGCGTTGGTCATGTCGCGAATGGCCGTCGAAAGATTGCCAATCTCGTCCTGGCGGTCGGAAAAATCCGGAATCTCCTCCCGGTTCTTGACGCCGCGGCGCACGCGGACGGCGGCCGCGGCGAGGCGGCGCAGCGGATTGGCAATGGTGGAGGCGAGCATGATCGACAACAGCACGTTGACCAGGGCCGCAGCCCCGAAAACGCGCAGGATAGCCTTGCGCTCGTCGGCGACAATCTTGTCGATATCGCCGCCCTGCGTCGACAGCATGAGGACGCCGAGCACGGCGCGGAAGCGCTGCACGGGAACCGCCACCGAGACGATCTGCTCGCCCTGCTCGCTGGCGCGCACCACGGTCGACGGAACGCCGGTCAGCGCGTTGATCACCTCCGGGAGGGATGCGCCGCTGCCGCCGGGTTGCTCGCGGTAGACGGGCAGATCGGTGCGCCGGAAGAGGCCCGACATGAGATCCTGGATGCGGTCGAGGAAGTCCGGCTCCTCCTCCTCGACGGGGGGCAGATCGTAGCGCAGGATCTGGCCGCGCGAATAGAGATGCCGGGAATCGAGCAGCAGATTGGCGTCCCGGTCGTAGATGCGCGCGCGTGTGCGGGTCGGCGATATCAGCCGCCTCAGCACCGGGGCGACGCGCTCCGGGTTGATCGGGAAATCGAGGCTGTCGAGTTGGTCCGATCCAGGACCGAGGGCTTCGCCCGCCTGAAGTTCGAGCAGTCTTTCCGGATCGATGCTGATCGAGTCCGTTTCGATCGTGGCCGACGCGGCGATGGCGCCTGCGATGATTTCGCCCTGCGTCATCAGGCTCTCGACCCGCGCCTCGATCAGCCCGTCGCGAAACTGGTTCAGATATAGGATGCCGACGACCAGCACGCACAGCGCGGCCAGGTTGAGGAACAGGATGCGCCGAGTCAGGCTCGAAAAAACGTAGTGACCGAGAAAACGCTGCAGCCGAATGTTGAGCCTGCCGAGATAGGGCATAGTCCGGGCCGGCCGTCTGGTGACGGCTATCGGCTTGCGGAGTTCCGCTTCCATGACCATGCCAGGTTAGTCCCGCGGCCGTTACGCTTCGCGGAACCGGTAGCCGACTCCATAAAGCGTTTCGATCATCTCGAAGTCGTCGTCGACCTGCTTGAACTTCTTGCGCAGCCGCTTGATATGGCTGTCGATGGTGCGGTCGTCGACATAAACCTGCTCATCATACGCCGAATCCATCAGCGCATCACGGCTTTTTACGACGCCGGGACGCTGCGCCAACGAATGCAGGATCAGAAACTCGGTTACCGTCAGCGTCACCGGTTCGCCGCGCCAGGTGCAGGTGTGCCGCTCCTGATCCATGACCAATTGGCCGCGTTCGAGCGAGCGGGCCTGCAGATTGGGCGTCTTGGCCGAAGCTTCCCGTGCGCTGGCGCGCCGCAGCACCGCCTTGACACGCTCGACCAGAAGCCGTTGCGAGAACGGTTTGCGGATAAAATCGTCGGCGCCCATCTTGAGGCCGAACAGTTCGTCGATCTCGTCATCCTTGGACGTCAGGAAGATCACCGGCAGGTCGGTCTTCTGCCGCATGCGGCGCAAAAGTTCCATTCCGTCCATGCGCGGCATCTTGATGTCAAGGATGGCAAGGTTGGGCGGGCGCGCCGCGAGCCCTTCCAGCGCGGACGCGCCGTCCGTGTAGGTCTCGACCCTGTAGCCCTCCGATTCGAGTGCGATCGAAACCGAAGTCAAAATGTTTCGGTCGTCGTCGACCAGCGCGATGGTTGCCATTTCCGACGGCTCCCTCATGAGCGGGTGTCCCTTCCTGCTTCGAGAAGCGGCAAATACGGGACAAATTGGGTACAAATTGTGGCACGGATTGACGTACGTGTCACGGATCGCGCGCGAGGTCGAGTCATTCGTACGAATTGGATCCGCGCAGCCGGTCAAATCGGAGGCAATGATTCACATAACGGTACATATAAAACGATTGAAAGCGGATTGAAAATTCCTAAATCGATTAATGATTTGATATCGTTTGCCTTTTCTGTTTTTCACCTGCTGCGGGCTGCTCAAGCGGGTCGCCCGATGCGTCCGGCGGAGGCAACTCCGGAGGTAAAAGACATGACCGCTAGCAGCGCGACCCAGCCCAACACGATCATCGAAGCGACCGGCCTGAGCACCTCAGGAAGCGTCCGCTGCAATCTCTCCGTCGCGGAACTCTCCGAGGAGGCGCTGGCCCGACGCGAGGCGCATTTGACGGCCGACGGCGCGCTTGTCGCCAGGACTGGGCAGCATACGGGCCGGTCGCCGAAGGACAAGTTCATCGTCCGTGACGCCAGTACTGACAAAGCGGTCTGGTGGGACAACAATAAATCGATCACCGCCGCGCAGTTTGGTGCGCTGCATGAAGATTTCATCGCCCATGCGTCGAATATGGACCTTTTCGTCCAGGATCTCGTCGGCGGCGCGGACCCGGAATGGAGCCTGCAGGTTCGCGTGGTCACCGAGCTCGCCTGGCATTCGCTGTTCATCCGCAATCTGCTGATTCGCCCCGGCCTTTCCGGACTTGGCCGTTTCACCCCGAAGATGACCATCATCGACCTGCCGTCCTTTCGCGCCGACAAAGCGCGCCACGGAACGCGGTCGGAGACGGTGATCGCGGTCGACCTGACGCGCATGATCGTTCTCATCGGAGGCACGGCCTATGCCGGGGAGATGAAGAAGGCGGTTTTCACGGCGCTCAACTATCTGCTGCCGCAAGACGGCGTCATGCCGATGCATTGCTCGGCCAATGAGGGACCGGACGGCGACACGGCCATCTTTTTCGGCCTTTCGGGAACGGGCAAGACGACGCTTTCGGCAGACCCGAACCGCACGCTGATCGGCGACGACGAGCATGGCTGGGGCAACAGCGGAATCTTCAACTTCGAAGGCGGCTGCTACGCCAAGACGATCCGCCTTTCGGCGCAAGCCGAGCCGGAGATTTTCGCGACGACAAAGCGTTTTGGCACGGTGCTCGAAAACGTCGCGCTCGATGCCGACCGCAAACCGGATTTCGACGACGGCTCGTTGACCGAGAACACGCGCTGCGCCTACCCGCTCGATTTCATCGCCAATGCCAGTCGCACCGGCCGCGCCGGCCACCCGAAAACCGTCATCATGTTGACCGCCGACGCTTTCGGCGTGATGCCGCCGATCGCCAGGCTTTCGCCGGCGCAGGCCATGTATTATTTTCTGTCGGGCTACACGGCGAAAGTTGCCGGCACGGAGCGCGGCGTGACCGAACCGGAGGCGACCTTCTCGACCTGCTTCGGCGCGCCCTTCATGCCGCGCCATCCGTCGAAATATGGCGATCTGCTGCGCAATTTGATCGCCACGCACGGCGCCGCCTGCTGGCTGGTCAACACCGGCTGGACCGGCGGCGC
>JBGTLX010000128.1:0-5460 GCA_041743855.1 Rhizobiaceae bacterium
ATCATCGCGAGCGTGACGGTCATGCCGAGCTTTTCCGGGTCGTCGGCGAAGCCCGGCGCGATGGCGTAGCGGATGACGAAGGGCATCGCCAGTTCCATGACGATGGTCAGCGCCAGCAGGATGCCGAACAGGACGCCGAACCCTTCCTCGGAGAATTTCTTCGCCCCTTCCATGCCTCCCGCCTCGATCTCGCGGGCGAACAGCGGGACGAAGGCGGCGTTGAACGCGCCTTCCGCGAAGAGCCGGCGGAACGTGTTGGGAAACTGGAACGCGGCGTAAAAAGCTTCCGCGACGGGCCCAGTGCCGACCGCCGCCGCCATCAGCATCTCGCGCGCGAAACCGAGAATGCGGCTGGCCATCGTGCCGGAGCCGACGGTCGCGAATTTCCTGACGAGGCTCATGGGGCTTGCGCCCGCCCCCCAGCGGGGGTGAGAGCCTGGTTCGCCGCAGGCGAATTGAAAGGTCCAGTGGGCCTTTCAAACGGCTCGAACGCCCGGAGCCATAGCGAAGGGCCTGTCGTGGCCGCGCAGCGGCCGGGTGGGGTACGTGCGGCAGTGCTCGACGTCTCTCTACGTCGCGCGCTTCCTTGGGCAACCCCCTCTGTCGCCTGCGGCGACATCTCCCCCTCAAGGGGGGAGAATATCCGAGCTACCCTCATTCCGCCGCCGCCCGGGCCTTGCCGCGCTGCGCGGTCTCTCCTTCGAGCGCCGCGATCAGCCGCTTGCGGATCGCGTCGAGCCGGGTCGGGTTTTCCAGCTTCTGCCCGGTCAGGTCGGTGACATAGAACGTGTCGATCACCTTCTCGCCGAAGGTGGTGATGTGCGCCGAGGCGATGTCGAGCGACAGGTCCGACAGCGCCCCGGTAATTTCCGACAACAGGCCCGGCCGGTCCAGCCCCTCCACCTCGATCACCGAAAATCGGTTTGACAGCGCATTGCGGATATCCGCGCGTGGGGCAATTTTAAACGTCTTTGCGCCGCGCCTCGGCCTGGTGCGCTTCTCGATCATTTCGGGCAGCCAGCTCTTGCCCGACAGCACATCCTCGATCAGCCGGCCGACGCGGGTCGCGCGCCGCCTCTCGTCCTCGTCGCGGTCGAATTCGCGTGAAATCAGGATCGTGTCGAGCGCGCGCCCGTCGGCGGTGGTAAAAATCTGGGCGTCGACGATGTTGCCGCCGGCTGCCGCGCACGCTCCGGCCACCACCGACAGCAGGCGCGGATGATCCTGCGCCAGAACGGTGATCTCGGTCACCGCCTCAAATTCATGGGTCTTGACCATGGTCGCCAGATGCTTGCCGGACATGTCGGCCTCGCGGATGAACTCGGCGTGACGCAGCTGGTCCTTCAGATCGACGCTCAGCAGGTAGTTTTCGTAATGCAGCCCCACATATTTCGCGCGCGCCTTCTCCGGCCAGGCTTCCAGCGCCTCGGCCAGAGCCAAGCGGGCGGACGCCGTCCGCTCGGCCCGCGTCACCTCCGAGAAGCCGCCGGTCAAAAGCAGTTCCGTTTCATAGTAAAGCGTGCGCAGCAACTGACCCTTCCAGCCGTTCCAGACGCCCGGTCCGACGCCGCGAATGTCGCAGACCGTCAGGATCAGAAGCAGTTTCAGCCGCTCGATCGACTGCACCACGGAGGCGAAGTCGTCGATGGTCTTGCGGTCGTTCAGGTCGCGCGTCTGCGCCGTCATCGACATGGCGAGGTGGTTCTCCACCAGCCAGGCGGCGGTTTCCGTGTCGGCCGGCGACAGTCCCATATGCGGGCCGATCCGTCTTGCGATCTTGCCGCCGGCCTCGGAGTGGTCCTCCAGCCGGCCCTTGGCTATGTCGTGCAGCAGGGTGGCGACATAGAGCGCCTCGCGGCTCTTTTTAAGGCCCGGCATCAGCGTGTGCGACAGCGGATGCACCTTTTCGCCGTCGCCACGCTCGATCTCGTTGAGCACGCCGATGCAGCGGATCAGGTGCTCGTCGACCGTATAATGATGATACATCGAGAACTGCATCATCGCGACGATCCTGCCGAAATCGGGAATGAGCTTGCCGAGCAGACCCGCCTCGTTCATGCGCCTCAGATTGAGTTCCGGATTGCGGTCCGAGGTCAGTATGTCGAGGAACAGCCGGTTCGCCTCGGCGTCGCGGCGCAGGCTCCGGTCGACCAGCCGCAGCGAGCGGGTCAGCAGTTTGAGCGCGTCCGGGTGATACTCAAGCCCATGCCGGTCGGCCAGCCAGAACAGGCGGATGAGGTTGACCGGATCACGCTCGAAAACCTGCTCGTCGGCAATGTTGATGCGGTGGTTGTCGATGATGAAGTCGCTGGTCCCGGCCAGCTTGCGCTTGCGCCGCGAGAAGGTCAGGAAGATGCGGTTGAAGCCCGGCGCATGCTTGGCCTGCTCCTCCTCAAGTGCTGCGCAGAAGATTCGGGTCAGGTCGCCGACATCCTTGGCGACGAGGAAGTAGTGCTTCATGAAGCGCTCGACCGCCGACAGGCCCGGATGGCTGGTGTAGCCGAGGCGCTCGGCGATCTCCCGCTGGATGTCGAAATGCAGGCGCTCCTCGGCCTTGCCGGTGGCAAAATGCATGTGGCAGCGCACCGCCCAGAGGAAATCCTCGGCTTTCAGGAACTGGCTGTATTCGGCGCCGGTGAACACGCCCTGCTCGACCAACTCCTCGCCGCTGCGCACGCGGTAAAAGTACTTGCCGATCCAGAACAGCGTCTGCAGGTCGCGCAAGCCGCCCTTGCCGTCCTTGATGTTGGGCTCGACGAGATAGCGGCTTTCGCCGGCCTTGGCGTGGCGCTCGTCGCGCTCGGCGAGCTTGGCCTGCACATATTCCGCGCCGCTGTTCTTCACCACCTCGCGGTCGAACCGCTCGATCAGATCGGCAAACAGCTTTTCCTCGCCCCAGACCAGCCTGGCCTCGAGAATCGATGTGCGGATGGTGATGTCGGTGCGCGACAGGCGCACGCACTCGTCGATGTTGCGGGTCGCGTGGCCGACCTTCAGCCCCATGTCCCAGAGCATGTAGAGCATGGATTCGACGATCCGCTCGCCCCACGGCGTCTGCTTGTTCGGCAACAGGAACAGAAGATCGATGTCGGATCCCGGCGCCAGCGTTCCGCGCCCGTAGCCGCCCACCGCCACCACCGCCATGCGCTGTCCCAAAACTTTGCTCTCGGGAGGATGCACATGGGCGACGGTGAAATCGTGCAGCGCGCGGATGATCTCGTCCATCAGATGCGACAGCCGGGCAGCACAGGCCGAGCCGCCGCCATCCTCCATCAGCAGCCTTTCGGCGGCTTTCCGGCCGGTCGCGATCGTGTCCTTGAGCAATTGCAGGACATCGGCCCGCACCGCAGGGCCGTAGCCGTCGCTTTTGCCCGCCGCTGCCGCCAGTTCGCGGCGCAGCGCCTCGCCGTCGATCAGTTCATCGAGCCTCAGGGGTATTTTCGCCATGCACCGTTCCGTCGCCGCGCTCTATAGCGCGATTTGGCGGCCAGGGGTATGGGCGCAAACGCCTGGAAAAGCCTGCGTCATCGGCCTGTAACATAATTTTGCTCAAAGGCCGCCATGCAGACTCCAGGCGTCGATGATTCGCAGGATGGGGCGCCACAAACAAGGCGGTGCCGGACCATCTTCCTGTCGGACGTGCATCTCGGCACCAAGGGTTGTCAGGCCGACGCGCTTCTGGGTTTCCTCAGCGCCCACGACGCCGAAACGATCTACCTCATCGGCGACATAGTCGACGGCTGGCGGCTGCGCTCCGGCTGGTACTGGCCGCAGGCCCACAATGACGTCGTGCAGAAACTCCTGCGCAAGGCGCGCAAGGGCGCGCGCATGGTCTATGTGCCGGGCAATCACGACGAGTTCCTGCGCGAGTTCTACGGCGTGCATTTCGGCGGCATCGAGGTCTGCGAAACCGCCGTGCACGAAGCCGCCGATGGCAAGCGCTATCTGATCATCCATGGCGACGTGTTCGACGTGGTCATCCGCCACGCCAGGTGGCTCGCCTATCTCGGCGATTGGGCGTATGTTACGGCGCTGTGGATAAGCACATGGGTCAACGTGGTCCGCCGCCGCCTCGGCTTCACCTACTGGTCGCTGTCGGCCTGGGCCAAGCACAAGGTCAAGAACGCGGTCAGCTATATCGGGCGCTTCGAGGAAACGCTGGCCAACGAAACCCGCCGCCTCGGCATGGACGGCGTCATCTGCGGTCATATTCACAGCGTCGCCATGCGCGACTTCGACGGCCTCGCCTATATCAACACCGGCGACTGGGTCGAGAGCTGCACGGCGGTGGTGGAAAACCACGATGGCTCGATGGAAATCGTTGCCTGGACTACGCAACGCTCAGCCGGTTCGGGCATCGTCGTCAAGCCACGCGAGCGCAGGTGGCGCACTGCGGCGTGAACCGGCCGGCATCCCTGGAGCATCGGACCGAAAAGTGGAATCCGGTTTTCGGCCTATTCCGATGCTCACGCGAAGTGCTAGATCGTCCTTGTGCGTCCGACAGGACGCACGGCCATCTAGCGGTGTCGGTGAAAGGCGGCTGATGTGCGCATCCTGATTGTCACTGACGCGTGGCGGCCCCAGATCAACGGGGTCGTCCGCACCATCGAGCGCGTGTCCGAGGAACTGGCCAAACAGGGCGTCGAGGTCGCGCTGCTGACGCCCGACGGCTACCGTACCGTTCCCCTGCCGTCCTACCCGGAGGTCAGGCTGGCGCTCGCCACGCCCGGCCGCATAGCCAGGCAGATCGACGCCGTCGCCCCCGACCACATCCACATCGCCACCGAGGGTCCGCTGGGCATTCTGGCGCGGCGTTACTGCCTGAAGCGCGGCGAAACCTTCACCACCAGCTATCACACCCGTTTTCCCGAATATGTGCGCGCCCGCCTGCCCATTCCGGAAGAATGGCTTTATGGCGCGATGCGGCGCTTCCACAATGCCGGCGGCGGCACGATGGTCGCCACCAAATCGCTGGCCGCCGAACTGACCGGACGCGGCTTCACCCGCGTTCGGCAATGGTCGCGCGGCGTCGATACCGTTCAGTTCAGGCCAGACCGGCGCAAGAGCCTCGGCCTGCCCGGCCCGATCTTCATCTCGGTCGGCCGCGTGTCGGTGGAAAAGAACCTGCCCGCCTTCCTCGATCTCGACCTGCCCGGGACAAAACTCATCGTTGGCGACGGCCCGGATCTGGAAAACCTTAAAGTTCGCTATCCCGATGCGGTGTTCATGGGCAGCAAGGTCGGCGACGAACTCGCCGACATCTATGCCTCGGCCGACGTCTTCGTCTTTCCAAGCCGCACCGACACATTCGGCAATGTCCTTCTGGAGGCGCTGGCGAGCGGCGTGCCCGTGGCGGCCTATCCTGTCACCGGCCCGCTCGACGTGTTCGAGGACGGCGTCGGCGGCGTCCTGTCCGAGGATCTCGGCGAGGCGGCGCTTGCCGCGCTCGGCTGCGATCGC
>JBGTLX010000129.1:0-3770 GCA_041743855.1 Rhizobiaceae bacterium
CCTGAGCCAAAGCCGCGTGCGGGCTCAGCGAGCCGCGCAGGACGGCGGGCACGAGTGACGAGACGTCGACGAGGTCGACCGCCAGCCCGGCGCATCGATAGGCCCGCAGCAGCTCGCCGGAATAGCGCTCCAGCCCGCCAGTCGCTGGCGGCACGGCCTTGCACAGCAGCAGGATCGACCCGTTCACGTTGCCCCTCGCGTCACCCGAGCCACGCGGACGACATTGCGCGACCACAAGATAGAGTTTTTTATCGGCTCGTGCTACTCAACCAGTGAAAGCTAAATTCGTGCCAAGTCCGGCCGCGGCGAGCGACCGAGGCTGAGGCAGCCAGGCTTCTGCCGGTGGCGCTCGCGGCCAATGCGAGCCCGGCGGTGGCCTTCGATGGTGCGGCGGTCGAGCGTATCGCGCGCGAGCGCTCCGGCATCATCACGGCGCTCACCAACGCTGACCAATCGCGCATGAATCAGCCCACAAGCGAAGCTACTAATGCCGAAGGCGTAGCCCAATGGCCCGTACTCGTCAGGCCTTGTGGCGAGGTCAGCTCGAGGTCTCGCACATCGCTTGCAGCCGCGTAAAGCGCTCAGCATCCAACTCTGTCGCGTTCGTAATCGGCAAGTTGACCAGCTCACCATCAGATGTGCGAAATCCATTCTGCAGGAAAAACTCAATCGTTCCATCAAGCTTACCAGCGACGAGTCGACTTCCGTCGACCGTTAGAAGCTGCTCTCCGCGCCGCTCAAAGTTCCCGCCGCGCCGTGCCACCAGGCCCCAGTCGGCCAGGTTGAACACCGTCGAAGCTACTTGGGCTTTGAGATCGAGGCGCGCGATGCGCGGCTTCGGTGGAGAGGACGAAATGTTGTTGTCGAAGACCTCGATGCCGCCGTCTACGAACGTCGCGTCATGCTGTCCTGATGTCAGGCCAGACCGCCACCAGATAATCCTTTCCTCGGATGGACGCACTACGACGATGAGGTTAAGTTCCCTAAGACTTAACAAAATATCACCTGCTTCAAAACCGGGATAAGAATTACTTGCTTCGCTAGACAAGATATCAACTTTATTTAAATGGAATGGGTCATGGACAAACAATGTTCTCTGATTACGTGTGTAGTTTTCCGGAGAAAGTGCTTCGACGCCGAACTGTGTGTTACGGCGAGCATCAAATATACTTAGGTCTGACTTCCACGCCCAACGAACGAGGTCAACAACGTGGATCTCGGACTTGATCTCACCAGTCCGCGCATCAACGGTCATGATTGCTTGTCCGCGGAAGGTCAAAAAGCTGTCCCCGTGCGCAACAATGTCGTGATGCCAGTAAGTTTCAGTTTCAGGAAAGCCGGAACCAGGGTTCCACGGAGCATCCCAAAGCTTTTGACCACACCAGTCATATGCAGTAAGTACTCCATGAGTATTCGTGGCGATCTGCCCTACATCATTGATGGCCATCCCGAGGCCCGGGCCGGGATCGCCCCAATGATCTGGGCTGATCGCCCAACCCCGATAAACCGAACCTTCGCTGTCGACCGCGACCGCACCAAAGTGATTGTCTTGATCACGGAAACCGAAACTGCCGAAAACGACAAAATAGCGCTTGGCCGACTCCCTGTTAAAGAAGGTCATCGCGTCAACGTCGGGCATCGTTCCGCCCGGATTCGACACCGTTCGCACCGGCCTCAGCTGATCTTCAGCCAGCAAGGGCGGGCCCAAACCGACGGCGAACTCGGCCGGATTGTGTACAAACTCGGCCTTCAACCTAGTCCAGATCGAACGGCGGTCGGCCGGATGGCCCTTGACAAAAGCATCCGCTTCCAGAATCAGCTGATAGGGGAAGACCTGCCAAGTTTTGATCGCAAAAGCCCATATTCCTAGAAACATAAGCATCGAGACCACGAGGATGATTACAAGCCATACTTCAATACGGGCAAGCATCAAGCGCTCAATTTTGTCGAACATTTAGTTGCTCCAATTCAAAAAGTCTCGCGCGTGAATTTGGCACTTCACCAAAGCTTCCCAGCCGAGAGGCTTAAGACATTTTGTCATGAAGACAGTGCTCTCCATCCGACGTGCGGGTCTACGAGGGCAGGCGCCGACAAGCCTCTCGCTTGTGCTAGGCGGCGAAGGGACTTGAGAGGGCTTGAGGCTGCCGTCCCGTGCCGCCTCATCATGAAGGCTCTCCGTCGACGCATCAGCCAAGTTCGCTAAGCGCGCTCGTCGGGATGCGCCGCTGCGTCCATCGACGCCGCCATCCTCTCCGAATCGCCCGCCGTTGACGTCGCGGCGCGACCCCGGCGAATCAGCCGTCGGATCGGCCAGACCAAGACGACGCCCAATCCCAAGACTACAGCGGCTATCAGTCCGAAGAGGGAACCAAGGAGGCTGAGGCCGGCCCCCGGCCCGACATAGGCCGCTGCGGGTTCGGTGACGGTCAGCAAAAGCGTGAAGCAGAGAACGCCGAGAACATTCATAGGTCGTGACTCCTCGACTGATCGCGTTCCGAACGGCCGCCAACTCACACCTGACGACCGTACCCCAATCAATCAGAGGTGCAAGGCTCGTCGCAACAGCGCGATCGCTGTCGATCGGCTCGGGAACGGCACCCTGGATCGGCGTGCATAAGGTGCCCTCTGGTGGATGGATTGGGGCGGCGTCACCCTGGTTGGCGCGGAGTCGTAGGCGGAACGGCGGCCAGGGTGACGCCGTGAGGCGTCCGGGTCAGGCGCAGTTCTTGAAAGCTCTCGTTGCCGGTCCGATGTCGCTATGGTGTGTGAGCCGGTCTGGCAGCGGCGTGGTCATTTGGCGCCGAAGACACTGGCCCACTCGCCGGGGTTGGTGGTGACGATGATCGCGGTCTGCTCGTAAAGGCGGCTGATCAGGTGGAAAAGGAGCTGTCCGCCAGACTGGCGGCGGGGCGGGCCGGCCGTGTCAGCCCGAAACCATTGGGCTAAATCTCTTCCATTGCATCCGTTCTGACCGCAGAGTGCAGCGGCTGCGTTGTGTCCGCGGCTCCGGGTCGTGCGGTGACGGCCCGGTCGAGAGAGCCAATCGGAACTCGTTCCCGGCTTCGGTCGGGGTGGGGGGTTTGGTCGGATGACTGAGGCGGTATCTCCTGCCCAAGTCAAGACAGGTGTGCGCCCGATAGCCTTCCTTCTGCCAGGTCTCGGCGGCGGCGGCACCGAACGCGTGCTTCTCAACTGCATGTCCGCGCTCGCGGCGCGTGGATGGCCCGTCAGCCTCGTTCTCGCGGGGGACGCAACGACGCTCCTCTCCGAGGTTCCGTCCGGCGTCGCACCCAACTGGTTGAAGCAGACCGCATGCTGGCGCGCTCGGCTGGAGGCGGCACGCGCCCATCCGCTGCTGGTCGGGGCGCTCTCCCGGCCCCTGCTCGCGGCAAAGCGCCCGCCGCGACAGCTATGTTACCTCACCGCCCTCGCCGCCTATCTGCGTCACGCGCAGCCGCGCGCGGTGATCAGCGGCTTGACGTCGTTGAACATCGTGTTGCTGCTCGCCCGCCGCCTTGCCGGTGCGGCGACGCCGGCGATCGTTACGGAGCACAGCCAGCTGTCGGCCGATATCGTCGGTGCAAACCGGTCGGACTGGCGGCGACACCGGCTCGGGCGCCTGCTCGGCGAACTGTACGGGCAGGCCGCCGCGATAGTCGCGGTGTCCCAGGGCGTCGCCGACGATCTCGCGTCGTTTGCGACGATCGGACCGCAGCGCGTGACGACGATCTACAATCCGGTCATCACGCCGTCGCTGCTGCGGCAGGCGC
>JBGTLX010000130.1:0-8151 GCA_041743855.1 Rhizobiaceae bacterium
CGCTTCGCTGGTCTCGCCGCCGCCGCCGCTCTGGGCGGCGAGCTTGTTGCGCATCGGGCCGATGCGCTCGACGATCGTGTCCACCGTCGGCCGTGCCGACTTTTTGTGCGTATCGATCGCCCGGCGCATCGCCGCAAGGTGCTCGAACGAGGTGCCGCAGCAGCCGCCGATGATTTTCGCGCCGCCGTCGACCGCGAGGCGCACATAGTCGGCCATCAGTTCGGGCGTGCCGGAATAGTGGATGTCCGCGCCGCGAAATTCCGGGATGCCGCAATTGCCCTTGACGATGATGGTCGCTTCAGGCCGCGCCTCGCTCATGTCGAGCAGCGAAGAGAGAATGTCGGATGCGCCGACCCCGCAATTGGCGCCGACAGCGACCGGCATTTCGGCCAGGCCATCGGCAAGGCCGTGGATGTCCTTGGGCGCGAGGCCCATCATGGAGCGCCCGGCCGTGTCGAACGAAACCGTGTAGATGTAGGGCAAACCAACTTTGATCGCGGCCTCGGCCGCGGCGCGAGCTTCCTCCGGCGCCGACATGGTCTCGATCCAGGCGATTTCCGCGCCGCCGTCCTTGAGGCCCTTGATCTGCTCGGCAAAGGCGTCGACCGCCTCGTCGTAGGTCATTGCGCCGAGCGGGACCAGCAGTTCGCCGGTCGGCCCGACTGAACCGGCGACGATGATCTTGCGCCCGGCCGCGTCGGCTACGGCCTTCGCGACTTGTGCGGCCCGCATGTTCAACGCGTGGACGCGGTCCTGCGCATCGTGCAGCTTAAGCCGGCAGCGGGTGCCGCCGAAGGAGTTGGTGAGAATGATGTCCGCGCCGGCATCCACGAATTGCTGGTGCAGCGCGGTGATTTTCTCGGGCGCGGTTTCGTTCCAGAGTTCGGGCGCTTCGCCGGCCTCCAGCCCCATCGCGAACAGATTGGTGCCGGTGGCCCCGTCGGCCAGGAGGACGCCTTTTTCGGCAAGCAATGCGTCTATGGGATTGGGCATGGCGCGATCCGTCAGAACAGTCGAGATAATGATATAAGCAAGTCTTTATGTCGCGTCAACGGAAGGATCGGGTTCAAGCGGCGTTATGACGCTGCGAAAACCGTGTTGCCGAGGTTCCTCGCGTGGGCCGCCGCCTCATGCGCATTTACGTCGGCGGCGCGGATCAAATTGTCGAAATGGCGCGTCAGCGTGCGGATCGGCTCGGTGGCGTTCAACACCATATACATGTCGCCGACATAAATCGCCGCGCGAAACGGGCCGAAGATCGTATAGGGCACCGAATAGCGCATGCGCCCGTCATAGAGAAACAGCCGGAAGGTCGGATACAAATCGTCGAGAAGCGTGGCCATATGTTCGAGCTGCCCGCGCCGCTCGTGCTCGGGAAAGCCGCTCCAGACGCCAAGGCCGCGCGCAAAGATTTCCAGCGTATGGCGCGGCATGCAAACCTCCATGTCGGTTTCCGGCCGGCGGTTGTACTCGATGCGATACTGGGTCTCGCCGGCCTGCTGCTCGCGGCTCCGATTGGAGATGTCGGCCTCGTAGTCGACCAGCGCCTCGGTGCGCAATAGATCGGGGATGCCGGCCGGCACGTAGCGGATTTTCGTGCCGGCGGCTTCCGTGTGCCAGCGTGCGAGCAGGGTGCGGTCGTGGTCCGACGCGCCTTCTTCTATCTCCAGGCTGGCGCGGATCTCTCCGGTCAGCCCTTCGTCCTGGGAGAGGCCCAGCAGCCAGTCCAGCGACACCTTGTGTTCGGCGGCTATGTTCATCAGCGTTTCGGCGCGCGGCAGCCGTGTTGAAGCGCCCGACAGAAGCTGCGACAGCGCCGAGCGGTCGATGCCGACGGCGGCTGCAAAAGCCGACTGGTTCAGGTCCGAGCGTTGCAGCAGAGTTCTCAACCGCTCGCGAAACAGGCTGGAAAGATTCCGTTTGTCCATTCTGAACTCCCGGGAAACAAATTATGCGCGGCGGGCGTACTTTCACCGTCCATCAGGATAATGAATCCGTCAATTGTTTACAACACACAACATATGCTGTTTTAGGTGCGTCAAATCATCGGTTTGTGCGCAATGTCGCGTTGCGGCCCCAAACGTCTCCTGACACAATGCTGGCAGGAATCAGCAGATTCCGCACTGGGGGCAGTGGTTTCAAATATGTCAGGCGCCAAGCGCATCACACGGAAAAGCAAGCAAGCTGTCGAATGGCCGACGGTCGTTCTCATCATGGCCTGTTATGCGTCGTGGGCCGGGATCGCGCAGTTCGTCTTTCCGGATTATCCGGCTGTGGCCCTCGTCGCTCTCGGAATCGTGCTGGCCATGCAATCCTCGCTCATGCACGAAGTCCTTCACGGCCATCCGACTCGAAAAGGGTGGGTCAACGAAATTCTAATCGGCCTGCCCATCGGGCTCGTCTATCCGTACCGCCGGTTCAAGGCGCTGCATCTGCGCCATCACGCCGATGAAAGGCTCACCGATCCTTTCGACGATCCGGAAAGCTATTATCGTTCGCTTTGGCAGCATGAAGAGCTTCCCGCCCTGCTGAAGCTGGTGCTGCGCGCCGAAAGCACGATGCTTGGCCGTCTGCTCATCGGCCCGCCGCTGGCCACCGCTGGGTTCCTGATCACCGAGGCCAGGCTGATCGCGGAGGGTGACCGCGCGGTGCGCAAGGCCTGGGCGCTGCATGCTGCCGGGCTGGCGCTGGTGCTGCCGACGGTAGCCTATATTTTTGCCATTCCGATCTGGCTCTATGTTCTGGTCCCGGTGTGGATCGGACAGTCGATCATTTCTGTGCGTACCTTCGCCGAGCACCTATGGTCGGAGCGGCCCGACGGGCGCACCATCATCATAGAGCGCTCGCCGTTGGCGTTCCTGTTTCTCAACAACAATCTGCACCTCGTCCATCACAAGAGCCCCAACGTCGCCTGGTACAAATTGCCGAAACTGTTCCGCGATCGCCGCGAGCAGTGGATAGCGATGAATAATGGCTATGTCTTCCCCGGCTATCTCGCCCTGCTTCGGGAATATGCCTTCCGCGCCAAGGAGCCGGTCGTCCATCCCGTGCTGAGGCGCGCGCCGGAAGCGGGCAGGGCGTTCCGGCCCAGAATTCGGGCGCGCAGCGTCAGCGGGCTAGGTTCGGCGCCCGTGCCGGCCGAGCCGCCGAAGGAATGACTTTTTCGGCGCGCTTGTCTTTCTCCGCCATTTTTCTGAATAGAGCGCGATGAGCGAATTCGTCGCCGCGCTGCCCATGTACGACTGGCCCGAAACCCGCGCCGAGACCGATGCGGAATGGCTGCGGTTGCGCGAGGTTTTTCGCAGGGCAGGGATCGACGCGCCGAAGAAACTGGCGCGCAGCAATGTCGATCTGCCGCCGGTTGCTGGCGGCATCCGCGATGGCGAGGGCAGGGTGATCGCGCCCGACCCCGCGACCCTGCCGCCCGAAAATTTCGATTTTCACGCGCTCTGGCTGCACCCGAAACTGCTTCTGGCGCAAACCTGCTGGGGGCCGATGGAGCAGGGGCTTTCCGCTCATGTGACTGTCGTCGGCCAGCCGAGCTATGACGGCATCGAAGGCGGGCAGAGCGAGTTTTACTCCAGTCCGATATTGATGCGAGCGGGCTTACCCTCCCCCTTGCGGGGAGGGTCGGACGGCGAAGCCGGACGGGGTGGGGGTAGTGACGAACGTGCTCCATCCTTCGCGACCCCCACCCTGGCGCTGCGCGCCGACCCTCCCCGCAAGGGGGAGGGTGTGGCCGCACCAGCCAATGGCAACCCACTTCTCCCGCTCGACCTTATCCGTGGCAAGCGCCTCGCCTTCAACAGCCTCGATTCCATGTCGGGCATCATCGCGCTCACTCGCGACCTCCAGGCGATGGGCGAAAACCTCGATATGTTCCGAGCCCGCGTTGAAACCAGTTCGCACCGCGCCTCGATTGTTGCCGTCGCCGAGGGGAGAGCCGATTTCTGCGCGATCGATTGCCGAAGTTGGATGCTGGCACGCCGTCACGAGCCGCGCGCTGCCGATCTGCACGTGGTCGGCTGGACGGCGCTCCGAAAGGGCCTTCCCTATATTGCTTCGGCGACGCTGCCGGATGCGATCCTGACTGCGGTGACTCGCGTGCTGGCGTCACAGTCCGGAGTTGGCCCTCACGGCAGCACCGCATAGGACACCGGCAGCGTTTTGTCGTCCCGGGTCAAATAACGCATCTCGAATCTGCGGATTTGCGATGGATCGATGCTGAGTTTCGCCTCCGCCAGGAGGCTGACCAATGCCGTGTTGGGTCCTCTCGAACCCTGCCAGACGGCCAGCACCGGGCGCTTGATCCGCGGCCCGGCGTCCGGCGTCTCGATATGGACGGCTTGGAGAGAAGGGTCGAGCAACCGGAAATTACCCGCAAGCCACGAAGAATTCGACGCCACGGTTTTGAAATCCTCCGCGATGCGGACCGTTTCGAACAGCTGCCTGTAGTCTAGCTGCGCGATCGGCGCTTTGACCGGGCGGCCATAGGTCACGGCGACGGCCAGCGCCGGCATGAACAAAAGCGCCGCCACGACGCTCGCCACCACCAGACGGCTTTTGACCCCGCTCAGCGGCCAAAGCCGGTGAAACCGGGCGCTGACCACCAGCGGCAGCAGGAACAGCACCGGCGTCAGCCAGCGGTCCTTCATGGCGGTGGCGCCGGACAGCACGACCAGCACAAGGACAATCAGCAGGCCAAACAGCACCGTTCTCTCGATCAGGCGTTCAAAATCGCCCTTGGGCAGAGCGGGCGCGGCCGGATCCTCGCGGCTGAGCCACCATGCCACGGCCGACACGCACAGCAGACACAGCGCGAAGAGGAATACGGCCCGCAGCAGGCTCGCCGGTCCGAGCAGCCATCCGAACATCTGATCCTGCCCGACTTCCAGCGCGAATTTGCGGGTGCGCGCCGTCACGCTGGCGGCATGGTCCAGCATCCACAGCGCGGTGGGAAGAATGGCTACACACAACACCAGCCCGGAAACCAGCAGCGTCGGCCACCGCAGCACCGAACGGTAGCGGGGAACCGACGCCGCCGACAGGAGGAGAGCCGCAACGAAGACGGCGGAATTGTATTTGCCAAGCAGGGCGGCGGCCATCGCCAGCCCGAATGCAGCCGCCGCCAGAAGCGAGCGTGTCTTGGCCAGCCAGGCGAAAGCGAGCAGCGTCAAGGCGCATCCGGCGATGCTGGCCACCGAGTGGCTCAGAGCGCGCTGCGATTCCCAGCCAATCTGCGGCAGCAGGAAAAGACCCAGCGCGCCGGTGACGAACACGCTTTGCGGAAATCCGAGCATGCGGCCGGCGAAAAAAACCGAAATGAACGCGCCTGCCAGGAGCCCGAACTTGACCAACTGAAGCGCGACAAGGTTCGGCCCGACGACCGAGGCGACGATGCCCGCGAGCCATGTGTAGAGAGGCGGTTGCGAGCCCCCATAACCCCATTCGAATGTGCCGATGTAGCTGAGCTGCTCGCCGTCATCCAGTCCGCCCGCATTCGAGAGCGAACTGACGAGCGCTGCCTGGACCGCGAAATAGCAGACAACGAATACCGGAACGGCGCGAGCGTCCGATAGCCAGCTGAAGCGCGTGGTCAGATTTATTTCGGCGGCGGACATGCCGATCTCGTATCCGGCATGAGCCGTGCGCGCAAGGCGCGGGCCTTTGTCCGTAAGGCCTCTGACTAATTTATGATGGCCGGTTCGCCGCGTCCGGATATTGCGATCATCCGCCCAAAAGCCGCCGGTCCAGCGGATAGCGCGATAGTTGCTCGTATCCTGTTTCGGTGATCAGGATCTGGTCTTCAAGCTTCACGCCCTCGTGCCCACCAAGCCGGCCAATATAGCTTTCTGCGCAGAGCACCATGCCGGGCTCCAGCACGCCGTCCGGCGTATCGTCGGTCCAGTCCGCCACATGCACCAATGTCGGATACTCGTCGGCAAGTCCGACGCCGTGGTAAAGTACGCCATATCGGGTCGGAAAACAGTCTCCCGGCGGGTTTTTGGAGCGCTCCACGAGTTCACGAAAAGTCGTTCCGGGCTGCATCAGTTTCGTGTTGAACGCGATCTGGTCGGCGGCGATGCTGTAGAGGTCGCGTTGCTCATCCTTCGGTTTACCGTCGCCGCAGAGCCATGTGCGCGAAACATCCGCGCAAAACCCGTAGGGGCCGATCAGATCGGTATCGAAGGCGACCAGGTCGCCCGCCTCGATTGTTCGCGCTGAACATTCCTGGAACCAGGGGTTGGTGCGCGGACCGGAGGTCAGCAGCCGCGTCTCGATCCATTCTCCGCCGCGCGCAATGTTGCCGCGGTGCAGTTCCGCCCAAAGCTCGTTCTCGGAAATGCCGGGCCTTAATACTGCTTCCATCTCGCGCATAGCCGCCTCGCAGGCGAGGATCGAACGGCGCATGCACAGGATCTCGTCGGGCGACTTGATCAGCCGGGCGTTTTCCATCACCGCTTCGCCGCTGCCCACCGACACGCCGAGCCTTGCGAGTTCGGCGACGCCTTCCGGGTTGAGGTTATCGACCGCGATGCGCCTGTTGCCCCCGCCATGCTCGCGCACGAGATCGGCGATGCCGGCGGCCCAGCGGCGCACGCGCCCCTCGCTCAGTTCGCCGCCATAAGCATAGATGAAGGAGATCGCAGGGCGCACCTCGTCGACGACACCGGAGTGGTCGGACAGGTGCTCGCAAGAGAAATAGTCAAACAGGATAACGGCGCCGTCCGCCGCGACAAAGCAGTGGCGGGTCGCATAGTGCGTGACCCAGACCTGCATGTTGGTCGAGTCGGTCGCGTAGCGGATGTTGACCGGGTCGTAGAGGAGTACTCCGGCATAGTCGCGGCGCTTGAGCTCGGCGCGGATGCGCTCCAGCCGGTATTGTCGCATGGCGGGAAGATCGGGGTCGGCGATGCCGGCCGCCGCCCATTCGGCCTCGACGAGCGCGCCATAGCCAAGCACATGCTGGTTGAGCGACGCCGCCTTGTTTCGCGACTGCGCGCGCAACGCGTCGAGCGAACCGGCCTCGAACGGCATGATCTTGCGGTGGCCGGAGAATGAGGTCACGCCTTACCCTCCCCGCAAGGGGGAGGGTAAGGCGCGCTGCTCGCTGGCAAGCGGCACGTCCGTCACCCCCGCATCTTCTCGCCCGACGGATCGAACGGCGCCTCGACATTGATCCGCGCCGGGCGGCGGTGGCCCAGAATCTCGATCTCGAACATGCCCTCGCTTTCGTCCTCGGCGAGTGCTGCCGGCACATAACCCTGCGCCATCGATTTTTGGACAAAATGCGCGTAGCCGCCGGACGTCACCCACCCGACGACGCGCCAGTCGCCATCGGTGACGCCGCGCACCGCCGACGCGCCCGTGGCGGCATCCGAGCCGCGGATTTCCTTGCCGTCCGCCTCAAAACGCGGCGCGCCGAAATCATGGGTTTTTCCCACCGTGCCGAAATCCTGGCCGTTGACCTTCGCCCAGATCGGCTCGTCGCCCATCACGTCGGCGTCCGCCGCATCGACCACCAGCGACACGCGGCGCAGCTTTGGGCCCTCCGCATTCTCCTTTGCTGCGGCTTCCCGGCCGATGAAATCGTTCTTCTCCAGTTTTATGAAACGGTCCATCGACCCCTCGAACACGCCGTAGATCGGCCGCAGCTCGCGAAACCAGGTCGGGAAATTCTTCTCAAGCCGCATCGACAGCAGCGCGCGCATGCCGAAATCGACGATGCCGAACTCCTCGCCCGCCTCCTTGATCGCCTTGTACACTAGCCGCTGGTAGGCGGGCGCCATCCAGATCTCGTAGCCCAGATCGCCGGTATAGGTGATGCGGTTGACCATGCAAGGTGCGCCGCCGACCGCGATCTCGCGGAAATCCATGAAGCGGAATGCCTTGGTCGAGACATCCATGTCCACCAGCTTGGCCAGCACGTCGCGCGAGCGCGGGCCGGCGATGGACAGGCCGACGAGCGTCTGGTCGTAACGGTGCAGCCGCACCGAGCCGTCCTTCGGCAGATGCTTTTCGAACCAGCGCATGTGGTATTTCTGCGCGGCCGACGAGCCCCAGATCATGAAGCGCTCGTCGGCGGCTTTCGCAATCGTGAAATCGCCGATCAGCTTGCCGAACTCGTTCAGCATCGGCGTCAGCACGATG
>JBGTLX010000131.1:0-1594 GCA_041743855.1 Rhizobiaceae bacterium
CATCGCGATCGTCGCCATTGCCGCGAGCCTTACGCCGTGGGACGCGGTAACGCTGGCGGCCACCCGGCCCGATCTTTATGAGCAATATATTGGCGAAGCGCATGTCGGCATCGCCGGCTTTGGCGGCGCCTTCCTTGCCATGGTCGGCCTCAAATTCTTCTTCGACAGCGACAAGGAGGTGCACTGGATCGCGGTCATCGAGAAATATCTCTCGAAGCTTTCCAGCGTCCCGGCCGTCGAGATCGCCGTCCTTCTGTCGGCCATGTGGGGGATCTCCAGCACGCTGCCGCTTGAAGATGCCAACACCTTCCTGATCGCGGGCATTGCCGGACTGCTCACCTTCATCGGCGTCGAGGCGATCGGCGAGTTGCTGGAGGGCGAGGAGGACGTGATCACCGGCCAGGTCGTGCGCTCCGGCGCGGCATCTTTCCTGTACCTCGAAGTGCTGGACGCCAGTTTCTCGTTCGATGGCGTGATCGGCGCCTTCGCTTTGTCCAACAACATCTTCATCATCGCCATCGGCCTGGGCGTCGGCGCAATGTTCGTGCGTTCGATGACGATCATGCTGGTTGATAAGGGCACTTTGGCCGAATATCGCTATCTCGAGCATGGCGCCTTCTGGGCAATCATTGCGCTCGCGATCATCATGCTTACTTCGGCCAACCCAGACTGGCATTTCCCGGAGACGATCACCGGCCTGATCGGCGCGGTGTTCATTGGCCTGTCCTTCTGGTGGTCGGTGCGGCACAACCGCGCAAATCCTGAAGAGGTGGCAGATCCGGTGAAGCCGACCGGCGCGCACGGCACCGAGACCGCAACCCTGGGCCCGAACCAATCCAAACCAATCTGATCAACTCACCCTCGCAAGGAGAAATTTCATGTCCATCAGTCTGAACAAGGGCGCCAATCTGAGCCTGTCCAAGGAAGCGCCGGGGCTGACCAAGATCCTCATCGGTCTCGGCTGGGACACGCGCTCCAGCGACGGCTCGGCCTTCGACCTCGACGCCAGCGCCTTCCTGCTGAAGGAGGGCGACAAGGTTCGCTCTGACGCCGACTTCATCTTCTATAACCAGCTGAAGTCGACGGACGGCTCAGTCGAACATACCGGCGACAACACGACGGGCGAAGGCGATGGCGACGACGAGACGGTCAAGGTCGATCTGTCCCGCGTACCCGCCGATGTGCAGAAGATTTCGATCGCGGTCACGATCCACGATGCCGATAGCCGCAAGCAGAATTTCGGCATGGTCACCAACGCTTTCATCCGCGTCGTTAACGAAGCGAATAATGGCGAACTGGCCCGTTACGACCTTTCGGAAGACGCATCGACCAACACCGCGATGATCTTCGGCGAGCTCTATCGCCACGGCGCGGAGTGGAAATTCCGTGCGGTCGGTCAGGGCTTCGACGGCGGCCTCGGCCCGCTCGCCCGCAATTTCGGCGTCAGCATCTAAACCACTGAAACGTCATTGCGAGCGGAGCGAAGCAATCCATACTCCGACAGGCTTTCAGCCACTGGATCGCTTCGTCGCTTCGCTCCTCGCAATTACGGCGGTGAACTGAAAGGAGCCAATTCAATGGGCGTCTCACTCTC
>JBGTLX010000132.1:0-2650 GCA_041743855.1 Rhizobiaceae bacterium
CGAGGTCTACGCCATCGCCGAACTGATCCGTCGCCAGCGCGGCGGCGCGGCCGTCGTGCTTGGCGCGCTGTCGCCGCGGACGCGCAATTCCCAGGTCGAGCTATATCAGTCGGGCGATGTCGACTATCTGGTGGCGACCGACGCGATCGGCATGGGGCTGAACCTCGACGTCGACCATGTCGCCTTCGCGCAGAACCGCAAATTCGATGGCTACCAGTACCGCGATTTGTCCGCCGCCGAACTCGGCCAGATCGCCGGCCGCGCCGGCCGCCATCTGCGCGACGGCACCTTCGGTGTCACCGGCCAGGTTGATCCCTTTCCCGACGATCTGATCGAGAAGCTGGAGGGGCACGATTTCGAGCCCGTGAAGGTGCTGCAATGGCGCACCGCGAATTTCGATTTTTCGAGCCTCGACGCGCTAAAACGCTCCATCGACACGGTAGCGCCGGTCGAGGGACTGACACGCGCTCTGCCCGCCGTCGACCAGCAAGCGCTTGAACATCTGTCGCGTGATCCGGCCATTCGTGGGCTCGCCGTGGGCCGTGACAGGGTTTCGTTGCTCTGGGAGGTCTGCGCGCTGCCGGATTATCGCCGGATCGCGCCGGCCCAGCATGCCGATCTGGTGGCCTCCATCTATGACGACCTCGCGCGCAAGGGCCATGTCGACGAAGCCTATATGGCCGAGCAGGTCCGCCGCGCCGACTCCACCGACGGCGACATCGACGCGCTGTCGCACCGCATCGCCCAGATCCGGACCTGGACCTTCGTGTCGAACCGTCCGGGCTGGCTTGCCGATCCGCTACACTGGCAGGAAAAGACGCGCGAAATCGAGGACAGATTGTCGGATGCGCTGCATGACCGGTTGACGAAACGCTTCGTAGACCGCAGGACTTCCGTCCTTATGCGGCGCCTTAGAGAAAATACGATGCCTGAAGCCGAAATCAGCCCAGCCGGAACCGTCCTCGTGGAAGGCCACCATGTCGGCGAACTCCAGGGCTTCCGCTTCACCGCCGACCAGAGCGCCGGTGGCGAAGACGCCAAGGCGGTCAAGGCCGCGGCGCAAAAGGCTCTCGAAGCCGAGTTCGAGGCGCGCGCCGAACGCTTTTCGGCCTGCGCCAATGGCGATATCGCGCTCGGCTCCGACGGCATCCTGCGCTGGATAGGCGCGCCGGTCGGCACGCTTGTCCAGGGCGAAGACCCGCTCAGGCCCCGCACGCTCCTGCTGGCCGATGAACAGCTTGACGGACCGGCTCGCGAGAAGGTCGCAGCCCGCGCCGAGCGTTTCGTCAATTTCCAGATCGACACGCTTTTAAAGCCCCTGATCGACCTCAAGGGGGCCGAGCATGTCGCCGGCATCGGACGCGGCGTCGCGTTCCGGCTTGCCGAGAACTTTGGGCTGATCGCGCGGCGCGACATCGCCGATGACATCAAGGCGCTCGACCAGGAAGGCCGGGCGGCGCTGCGACGCATGGGCGTGCGCTTCGGCGCCTACCACATCTTCGTTCCCGCTTTGATCAAGCCCGCCCCGGCGGGGCTGATCACGCTGCTCTGGGCACTCGCCAATGACGGCAAGGACGAGCCCGGCTTCGGCGACGTGGTCAACGCGCTGGCTTCGGGCCGCACATCGGTCGTCATCGATCCGGAGTTCGATCCTGCCTTCTACAAGCTCGCGGGCTTCCGGCCGCTCGGCCGCCGCGCCGTGCGCGTCGACATACTCGAGCGCCTCGCCGATCTCATCCGGCCGGCTCTGTCGTGGAAAACGGGCGTCGGCGCGCGGCCCGACGGCGCCTATGACGGCTCCGCCTTCACAGTGACGCCGGCGATGATGTCGATCCTCGGAGCGAATTCGGACGACATCGAGGAAATCCTGAAGGGCCTCGGCTATCGCTCTGAAGCAAAGCCCGCCGCCGAGGTGAAAGCCAGACTCGAGGCGATCGACCAATCTGTCCGCGACGCGGCCGCTGCGCTGGCGGAAAAGGTCGAGGCGGAAAAGGCTGCAGCGAAAGCGGAAGCAGACCGATTTGTGGAGACAGCCGGCAAAGCAGAAGCGGCGGTAGAGGGTTTCGACGCCCGCGTGGCGCAGACTGTGGACGTGCAGGAGGCTGAAGCCACCGACGTTTCGCTCGCCGTCAGGGGTTCGGCTGAAGCCGAAAGTCAGTCCGCTGTCGAAGAGCCGGTCCTAGCGGCAGATGAAGCACCGGAGCCGATCAACGCGCCGGAGGTAGATGAAGCGCAACTGGAAATGACGCCGGCGCCATCAACTGCGGAAAGCGACGACGACGCTGCCTCCCCCCTTGCGGGGGAAGTGTCGCCGGAAGCGAAGGAGGGGGGTGGCGAGGAAGTCGCCGCATCGGAAAACCAGCCACAAGTGGCGGTAGTTGCAGACGAACCCGAAGGCTCGGTGGCGAGTGCATCTGCATCCGTGGAGAGTGTGGACGCGTCCGCTGGACAGGCTGAGCTTGTATCAGCCACCCCCACTCCGGCGCCGCGCGCCGACCCTCCCCGCATGGGGGAGGGTGAGCCTGTAGCCGAAGAGCCTAAGCCGATACTTCTCTGGCGTCAGGGCCGCTCCGACCAGCGGCGCGGCGGTCATCGTCCCGACCAGCGGCCGCGTGGCGGTCAAAGGCCGAATGCGATAGCGGCGGAAGGC
>JBGTLX010000133.1:0-3561 GCA_041743855.1 Rhizobiaceae bacterium
GTCCAGCGTCAGCGGCCGATCGAGGTCGTCCCTTGCGAGCATCTCTCGGACAGCGCGTTTGGGGCGAAACCGGTAAAACAGGCGCGCCCTGTTGTCACCGATCTGGGTGCCGTGAAGCAACGCCTCTTCGTTCTCGTTCCCTTCAAAGCCGGTGAACTCGACGCCGACCATAACCTGGAAGGGTTGCGACTGATCAATCGTGCAATACACATCATCCTTCAACAGCATGCGGAATGCGGACGATAAGCCCACATCCAGGCATAGCCTAAGCGCATGGATGAAGCTGGATTTGCCGGTGTTATTCTCGCCGATCACGAGCGTCGTTGGCTCAGTTAGGGCGACATCCGCGAACTGAACTGACCGAAGATTTTTGATGACGACGCGACTAAGACGCAATGGTCGATCCCTTTTCAATCACTTTGACCATCAGCTTAGTCGCAGGCTCGGCCGAGTTGTAGCGGGTATTCATTGTCCACGGCTTCCGATCTGAATTGCTCCCGCCGCCCTGAAACGGTCAGTCGGAAACCCGAGCGCCAAGACGAGATCCTCTCCCACCAGTCCCAACGGACATGCAGTCATGCCCAGCCAAGTCGCGCAAAGCGCTAGCGTCGCCACCAAGGCCCCTGCATCGCGGAACATCAGACTCTCTGCATTATCGTACGCCGTCGACAATTTACCCCAGTCCGCCACCAGCCGAAGCGTGCACCCGCCTGCTTGTCCTACCAGGGCCGCGACGGCTTCCCGGTTTGCTCGTGCGATGGCTTCGCCGTCAGCTTCGATCTCGAAAAGCCGATGCTCGAAGGGATCGTAAAGGCGAGGCCGCGATCCGTCTTCGCCTACGCAGATGATTTGTACGCAGTTCAGCCCACCCGCGCTGGGCGTCGCTGACCATTGGATGGGAAGGCCGGCACGGCCTACGGAGCCGAAGCCCCGAGCGCCGGCGGCGAACCAGAGCACGTCCGCGACTTGATCCCACGTCACCGGACCACCAAGGCGAGACCGGCGATCTTCGAGAATCTTGCCGAACGATACCGTCGCATTCGGGACAGGCCGAGCGAACTGATGAGTGGCCACAATAACGGGCTCGAACGGCCTCCAGTCGCCCGACACCTTTCGAGGCCGCGGCTCGCTAGTGTGGTGCCCAGCCAAGTGCTTTCCAGGTCGCATAGTGTTTTTGGCAGCCGCGACACTGGCCGCATGCGATATTGCTCTTGTGGCAGGAGTGCGCCCAGCCGATGATGTCCTGCGGAACTTCGGAAGTCTCCACCAGCTCGACGGCCGTCATTCCGATTGCGGGGGCGCTGACGGTGAGCCCGCCCTCCTGCATCGCCATCAAGTTCGAAATGGCCGCTACGAATTCGGGGCGGCCGTCAGCGTGCGCACCGTCTGTACGAAGCGCACCGAGCATCATACTCGTCGCACCCAATCGTAGCGCGGCGGCGCCAGCCAAGGTTAAAATCAACTGATTTCGAAATGGCCACCACTCAGGGACGGGTGCCATGGCGAGACCGGGCGCTCCGGCCATGTCGCCGGAGCCGAGAGCGGCACAATCGGCGTGAATCACCTCGAAACGAAGGCCGATTGCGTCACAAACCGCCCGGCCTGCCGCCTCCTCGGCTTGGGCAGGCACCTGGCCATAGTCAACGAAGATTGCGATCTCCGGCCGCGTCCACCAAGCGATGCAGGTCGAGTCCATCCCCCCGGACAACAACAGCGCTTTCATGGCGCCGGGAGTCTTCCGACGACGCGGTAGAGCGCGGAAGCGAAGTCATCGATCACTTCACAGCCCGTGCCCTCGTTCATCTTCAGATCCTCGTCCTTGATGTTCTGCGCGAGAACCACAACCGGAATGCCGAGCTTAACGGCGTAGCCGATTTCGAAGATTGTGCCGGGGTCCAGACCGTTAGCGATGGCCAAAACCGCATCGGCCGCTTCAAGGCCCGCAATATCTTCAGGCGCAACGACACTGGCCGGGCCTGGACCGACTTCATGCACTGGCGAGAACACTTGCGCTCCGAGCGACAAAAGTAGGCCGCGCGCCTCCTCGATAAGCCAGCGCTGCCCAATATCGAAGAACGGTCCTGCCAAATATATCCAACCCGTTCCAGGTCGTACGGGCTCGTTGGGCATCGCGCTCTGGTCGTGGACTGCTGGAGGCGGCAACGCGCGGGTGGCGCAATAGGCGGCGGTCGCTCTGGACGCGAGATCGGCGGCTTCGCGCGGGGGTACACCGTTTGCGCCCCACAACGCCGCAAAGGTCGCGGAGAAAACGTCCCCGGACCCAAGTTTCCAAACGCGCTCGGTTCGATAAAATGGCACGCGATCCGTGCTCTCTGGCGTCGCGATCAGCGCTCCCTTACCGCCCAATTTCACGATGACGACTTGCGCTTCGCCAGCGTCGATCAGGGCCGTAGCGGCCGCCTCGGGATCGGGAAGTCCCGTCATCGACTGCGCCTCCATCCGGTTCATGACGACAGCCAAGCGATCGGCGCGGGAGCCGTTGGCGGCAAACCGAGGTGCGCCGAACGCGGATTGCGGGTCGTAAACTGCGGTTTCGGCATCGACCACTGCGTCGCCCTCGAGCATGCCATAGCGCAAGACCACGTCACCCTTGACATGGATCGCAGCATTGCGGGCTATGCGGGTCAGCGCGGGCCGAATGACGGGCGTCGATAACGGATGAAGGTAGTCGAAGCCGATGGGGTGTTCCGCAGGCGTCGGGACCAGTATCACACCGCAATCCGCCGCAAGGTGGAGTGCCTCGTCCTTGATCGTCTCTGCCACATAAGCGTGGAGCTCAACCGCTGCTTCGACAAGCGGAGCTACGCAATAGGCAGCCCTTCCCCCCGAGCCGAACACTGCGTTCCACAGCGGCTGAATGCAGCGTTCCTGATAAATGCCCCCAACGATGATGAAGCGTCCTGTCACTTCGGCTCGACGCTCACCTCATAGACCCCGCCAGTGATGTTGATGATCGTGGCCTGATACGTGACACTGCGGTTTTGAATGCAGTCGATGACCTCCAGATAGCCGATGAAGGTCAGGGATCCAGCCAGACTACCGGAGGCATCGAATACGGCGAGGCTGGGTGTGGCGCCCGACATTTGGACATCGACTTTCAGCAACGAGCCCACGGATAGCTTTGAGAGAACCGGAGCCTTCGGACTATTGACTGGGCCCCGGCGCTTCCTCTGGCAGGGATCGGATCCACCCCCTAATGGACCGCCGCCGATGCCCGGCGAGTCATCGCGCGTGTCGTTCGATCCAGACATCGTCCATTCCCCCTTTGTTCTTGCTGGGCACGCTGCGTGAATTGGCCCGCTTGGTCAACCAGTTGTTGCAATAGGGGACGACTTAAGCTGCGCATCGTGGACCACATAACCGCATCCATTGCCGAAGCGCGAGACTGCGTTGCCTCGCAGAAGGCAAGGAAGCGCTGCTCAAGATCGATATAGCGACGAGCGGGCTCGGCTCCGGCCGGAAAAATGCCGATGGCCGAACAGGCGCGAACGATATGGACATCAAGGATCGCGACCCGATCACTGGCTCGTCGATTTCGCA
>JBGTLX010000134.1:0-16307 GCA_041743855.1 Rhizobiaceae bacterium
GCACGGAAAGGCCATCCTCGACGATCCGCCGGGCCAGCCCGGCGGGATCATGCGCGGTGACGAGCGTGCGAGCATGGCCGGCCGACAGCGCGCCGTCGACCAGCATGTCGCGGATGACCTCCGGCAATTTGAGCAGCCGCAGCGTGTTGGCGACATGGCTGCGGCTCTTGCCGATGATCTGGCCGAGATCGGCCTGGGTATAATTGTGCTCGTCGATGAGCAACTGGTAGCCGGCCGCCTCCTCGACCGGATTGAGATCGGCGCGCTGGACGTTCTCGATGATCGCAAGTTCCAGCGCGGTGCGGTCGTTAACCTCGCGCACGATCACCGGGATCTCGGAAACGCCGGCGCGCTGGGCTGCGCGCCAGCGTCGTTCGCCTGCGATGATCTCGTAGCCGCCGCCATCGCGCGGGCGCACCAGAACCGGCTGCACGATGCCATGTTCGCGGATCGACTGCGCCAGATCTGTCAGTTCCGAATCGCCGAAATGCCGCCTCGGATTGCGCGGATTGGCAGTCACGAATTCGATCGCCACCTTTCCATCTACGGCGGCCGCGCTCGTTGCGGATGATGGCGGCTTGTCCATCTCGCCAATCAGGGCGGCCAGTCCGCGGCCGAGCCGCTTTTTTGAAAGATCGTCAGTCATGACCGTTCCGTTCGTTTCGCACTCGAATCGATATCTTAGGCCGCTCTCAGTTGGCGCTCGCGGCGGATCACTTCCGACGCGAGTTGCAGATAGGCCTGGCTGCCGGAGCATTTCAGATCGTAGAGGAGCGCCGGCTTGCCGTAGGACGGCGCTTCGGAAACCCGCACGTTGCGCGGGATGACAGTCTGATAGACCTTGTCGCCCATATGCGCGCGGACATCGTCGACTACCTGGTTGGCCAGATTGTTGCGGCCATCATACATGGTGAGCACGATGCCTTGGATCGTCAGGTCGGGATTAATCGAATTGCGCACCTGTTCGACGGTTTCGAGCAGCTGGCTCAGCCCTTCGAGGGCGAAGAATTCGCATTGCAGGGGAACGAGCACTGAATCGGCGGCGGCCATCGAGTTGAGGGTCAGCAGATTGAGCGACGGGGGACAATCGATCAGGATATAGCTATACGCCGCCGCGCGCGCCGCCGATGCACGAACGGCATTACGCAGGCGCAAGACGCGGTCGGGCGCATTGGCGATTTCCATCTCGACGCCAAGCAGATCGAGCGTCGATGGCACGATCGACAGACCGGGCACCGCCGTCGGCATGGCCGCTTCCTCGAGGGTCAGCAAGCCGCACAGCACATCATAGGAGGAAACCGCCCGCTCGCGCCGGTCGATGCCGAGACCCGTGCTGGCGTTGCCCTGCGGATCGAGATCGACGATCAACACGCGCTCGCCAATCGCAGCCAGCGCCGTCGCCAGATTAATCGCCGTCGTCGTCTTGCCGACGCCGCCCTTCTGGTTCGCGATGGTTATGATGCGGGGGCCGCTCTTCATGGTTCTTTTGCCAAATCACTGCGGCGCCGGAGATTGCGGATGTCCAGAATCACGCCGTGCGGATCGATCTTGCTGGGATGTTCTACCAGATCAAACTCCCACAGGTCAGCGCTTTGTCGAAGCTCAGATCGATAATCCCGCCCTTTGTGAAACAGCGCGGTGGCGTCCTTCGACAACCATGGCGATGCAAAGTCGAGCAGTAGGGGAAGCGGCGCAAGCGCTCGGGCGGTCACGATCTCCGTCGAGGCGAAGCGGTCCTTCACATCCTGAACGCGCGCGGCGTGGACTTTGGCCGGCAAAGAAAACTGGCCGACGATAGCCTTGAGAAACCCGCTTTTCTTGCCGTTGCTTTCGACAAGATCAACCTGCGCGCCAGGCCGGTCGGCTATGAGAAAAGCCGTGACCAGGCCCGGAAACCCGCCACCCGAGCCGAGATCTAGCCAATGCAGGGCACCAGGCGCGAGGCGCAGCAGCTGTGTGCTGTCCAGTATGTGCCGGCGCCAGACATCATCGAGTGTCGATGCCGCGACAAGATTCATGCTTCGCGCCCATTTCAGGAAAACCGGCTCGAAGGCGCACAACCGATCAAGCGTTTCACGTGAAACCGCGCCCGCGACCTCCCGCAATTCCGCCAACCTTTCGGTCACGCCGCGCCCTGCTTCAAACTGGCGGTCCGAATCCGGGCAACAATGATGGCCAGCGCCGCCGGCGTCATGCCGTCGATGCGATAGGCATCGGCGATCGTGCGAGGGCGCCTCTCCCGTATCTTCTGTTTCAGTTCGTTCGACAGACCGGCCGCTGTCGAAAAATCGATGTCGTCCGGAATGGCCAGCAGTTCCTCCCGCCGCACCTGAGCGATCTCGACCTTCTGCCGGTCCAGATAGACCGCATAGCGGGCTTCCGTCTCAAGTCTCTCTGCCGTTTTGGGATCGATCGATCCGAGAACAGGCCAAATGGCGGCAAGCCGCGCGACATCCATGTCGTTATGAGATAGGATATTATAGGCCGTGCGCCGCAGACCGTCGAGATTGATCGACAGCCCTTGGCTCTGCGCGGCGCTGGGCGAGATGCTCACCGACATAGCCAGTTCGCGCGCGTCATCGAGAGACTGACGCAGCGCTTCGAAACGATTCGCCCGATCGGCGGAGACGATTCCCAGCGCCATGGCCTTTGGCGTCAGCCTTTCGTCGGCGTTGTCCGCCCGCAGCGAAAGTCTGTATTCCGCCCTGGAAGTGAACATACGATACGGCTCGGTAATGCCGCGGCTGGTCAGATCGTCGACCATCACACCAAAATAGGCTTCGGTGCGGCTAAAACTCATCGGCGCGTCGCCGGCAGCGCGGCGAGCCGCGTTGAGTCCGGCGAGAATGCCCTGCGCCGCAGCCTCCTCGTATCCTGTCGTCCCGTTGATCTGACCCGCCAGGAACAGGCGGGGCACCCGTCGGCTCTCCAGCGTCGCATCGAGCTCGCGCGGATCGATGTGATCATACTCGATCGCATAACCCGGCTGGATCATAACCGCCTTCTCAAGACCCGGTATTGTCTTGATCAGGTCCAACTGAACATCTTCTGGTAATGAGGTCGAAATACCATTGGGATAGACAGTACTGTCATCCAAACCTTCAGGTTCCAGAAATATCTGGTGGCCTTCCCGGTCGCCAAATTTTATGATCTTGTCTTCTATCGAGGGGCAATATCTTGGCCCGATGCCCTCGATTGATCCGGAATACATTGCCGAGCGGTGCAGATTATCTCTGATGACGTCATGCGTCCCGAGCGTTGTCCGTGTAATTCCGCACTCGATCTGCGGATTCACGATCCTGTCGGTCATCAGCGAGAACGGAACCGGCTCGTCGTCCGCCGGCTGCATATCCAGCGACTTCCAATTTATAGTCCTGCCATCGAGGCGCGGGGGAGTGCCGGTCTTGAGTCTGCCAAGCCGAAATCCAGCCCGGCCTATCGCCCCTGAAAGGCCCATAGAAGCTTTTTCGTTCATCCGGCCGGCTTGGATAGTCTTGTCCCCAATATGGATCAGGCCGCGAAGAAATGTTCCCGTTGTCAGAACCACGGCCCCGAAAGCGAGCCGACGCCCATCGGCCAGAACAACAGCGGCGGCGCTGGTCGAAATTTCAAGATCGTCGACCTCGCCCTCGATAACGGACAGCGAAGTCTGGGCGGATATCGCATCCTGTATCGCCGCAGCGTATAGTTTACGATCAGCCTGGGTACGGGGGCCTCTGACGGCAGGCCCCTTGCTGCGGTTCAAAAGCCGGAACTGGATTCCTGCGGCGTCGGCCGCCCTGCCCATCAAGCCGTCGAGAGCGTCTATCTCCCTGACAAGATGGCCTTTTCCCAATCCACCGATGGCCGGGTTGCACGACATGGCACCGATCGTGCTGGCCTTCAGGGTGACAAGCGCCGTTCTTGCACCGTAGCGCGCGGCGGCGCTCGCGGCCTCGCAGCCGGCGTGTCCGCCCCCTAATACAACAACATCGAAACTAGTCATCATGCCATACCTTCGCGCCAGACATCGTCTGAACGTCCAGGCGTGTCAAGTTGGATTCTGTTTCACGTGAAACCGTGGCCGCCGATGTTTCACGTGAGTCACGCGCTCAGAGCGCAGTTACTTACCGATACAAAACCGGGAGAAAATCACGTCCAACAGATCTTCGACATCCACGGACCCGGAGATCCGCCCTAGCGAGTTTGCGGCATGACGCAGATATTCTGCTTTGATTTCCTTTGGGTTTCCGGGTTGTGCGGCGTCATGGAGGGAACTTAAAGTGGCGTTCAACAGTTCAACATGCCGGAGTTGGGAGGGAAGGACGTCGGTCGCGGACCCAATGGCTGCAGCAGCGCGTTCTGCAAGCAAGCTCAACAGTTCATCCACTCCTGAACCAGTGAGGGACGAAACTAGCAAAAGACCATCGTCCCGATATTCCGGCAACAGATCGGACTTGGAGCCGACAGTGACGCATTCGACATCTGGGAAGTGGTTGGGGCCAGGGCGCTCGGACAAACCGTCGACAAGTTGCAGCACGAGATCGGCTTGGCGGGCTTTGGCCTTTGCCCGCTCGATGCCGATGCTCTCAACCGTTCCGACCCCTTCCCGCAGGCCCGCTGTATCGGTGATCTTCACCTTGTATCCGTTCAGGTTGAGAGAAACCTCCACCAGATCCCGGGTCGTACCGGGTTCATCCGATACAATAGCTGCATCGCGGCGGGCCAGCGCGTTCAAAAGACTCGACTTCCCGACATTGGGTGCGCCGATGATGACGACATCGTAGCCATCCCTGATGATCTCAGCCCTTCTGTACCCGGCAATGTGAGCCCTGATGGCCTCAGAAAGCTGGCGAATGTCCTCCAAACTACCGCTTTCATCGGTGGAAAAAACATCTGCCTCGTCCGAAAAGTCCATTTCGGCTTCGACCATAGCCCAGACATGGGTCAACTGTCGGCGCCATTCGTGATAAAGTGCCGATTGCGTCCCCGACGCATTATATATTGCAGATCTTCGCTGCGCTTCCGTTTCCGAACAGATCAGATCGGACAGGGCCTCGGCTTGGACGAGATCGATTTTGCCATTGAGGAAGGCTCGTAGCGTATATTCTCCGGGGTCGGCGAGCCGAATTCCCTCAAGCGCCGTCAGTTCGCTAAGGAAGGCCGCGACCACCGCTTTCCCGCCATGCACATGGATCTCGGCGGAATCTTCACCGGTAAAGCTTTTGGGCCCTTCGAAGAAAAGAACAAGCCCCTTATCAAGGACCTGTCCATCAGCACCTCGCAAAGTCCTCAGTCTGGCATATCCGACGACGGAAACGAGACCGGAAATCGTTTCGAGTGCGAATCGACTCCGTGGTCCCGAAACACGGATGACCGCAATACCGGCCGGAAGCCTGCCGCTCGACAGAGCCACGATCGTGTCACGACTGCCCGACTGCATCGTTTACTTTCCGGAGCCGAGTAACTGACTATGTCGTTCCGGGTCCGAATCGGACCGAAAGCGCGTCAGGTGTTCATCGAATCGAAAAAATCGGCATTGCTTTTTGTCGTCTTGAGCTTGTCGATCAGGAATTCGATCGCATCGGTGGTGCCCATGGGGGCCAGGATGCGGCGCAGAACAAAGATTTTTTGCAAGTCCTGCTTGGCCACCAGCAGATCTTCCTTGCGGGTGCCAGACTTCAGAATGTCCATGGCGGGATAGATACGCTTGTCGGCGACCTTCCGGTCGAGCACGATTTCCGAATTACCGGTGCCCTTAAACTCCTCGAAGATAACCTCGTCCATTCGGCTGCCGGTATCGATCAGCGCGGTCGCAATGATGGTGAGCGAGCCGCCTTCTTCGATGTTGCGGGCGGCGCCGAAGAAACGCTTCGGCCGCTGCAGCGCATTGGCGTCGACACCGCCGGTCAGCACCTTGCCCGATGACGGAACCACGGTGTTGTAGGCGCGGCCGAGACGGGTGATCGAGTCGAGAAGGATCACGACATCGCGCCCATGCTCGACCAAGCGTTTGGCCTTTTCTATAACCATTTCAGCCACTTGCACGTGACGAACCGCAGGCTCATCGAAGGTCGAGGAAACGACTTCGCCCTTCACGGAACGCTGCATGTCGGTCACTTCCTCCGGCCGCTCGTCGATGAGGAGAACGATCAGATAGCATTCGGGGTGGTTGGTGGTGATCGAATGGGCGATGTTTTGCAGGAGCACCGTCTTGCCGGTGCGCGGCTGCGCCACGATCAGTCCGCGCTGGCCCTTGCCGAGCGGGGCGACAAGATCGATGACACGCGCCGAAATATCTTTGCCGGTCGGATTCTCGACCTCCATCCTCAGCCGCGAGGTCGGATAGAGCGGCGTCAGATTGTCGAAATGGATCTTGTGCCGGATCTTTTCGGGATCGTCGAAATTGATGGTGTTGACCTTGAGCAACGCGAAATAACGCTCGCCTTCTTTCGGGCTGCGGATCGGGCCTTCGACCGTATCGCCGGTCTTTAAAGAGAAACGGCGGATCTGCGAGGGGGAGATATATATGTCGTCCGGCCCGGGCAAATAGTTGGCGTTGGCCGAGCGCAGAAACCCGAAACCGTCCTGCAAAACTTCGACGACGCCGTCGCCGATGATCTCGATATCCTGGGCGGCCAACTTCTTGAGGCAGGCAAACATCAACTCCTGCTTGCGCATGACGCTCGCGTTCTCGACCTCGAGCGATTCGGCGAAAGCGATCAACTCCGGCGGCTTCTTGTTCTTGAATTCTTGTAGTTTCATTTCCTGCATGGAAGGGACTCTGAACGGAGTTCGGAAAGGAAATCATATCGGCGAATGCGAATGATCGTCGAAGGCTGCCGGCTGCAAGTGAGGAGCGGCGCGTGACGGAAGGAAGAATCGTCTTTTAGCGATGACCCTGCCAAAGAGCAAGCCGGGAAATCGTCAAAACGGCTTTACGACGACGAGAACCACGATCACGATCAACAGGACTGTCGGAATTTCGTTCATGATGCGCCAGTGCCGCGTCGGCCTATCGTTTCGATCCCCGGCGAAGCGCCGGACCGCGCCGGCGAAGTAGCCGTGCATACCCGAAAGTGCAAGAACAGCGGCGATTTTTGCATGCAACCAGCCGCCGGAAAAGGAAAACCCTTTCCAGGCAAGCCAGATGCCGAACACCCAAGTCACGATCATGGCCGGGGTCATGATGCCGCGCAGAAGCCGCCGCTCCATGATCTTGAACGTCTCGGATTGCGAAGAGCCGCGTTCGGCTTCCGCGTGATAGACGAACAGCCGCGGCAGATAGAGCATGCCCGCCATCCACGAGATGACGGCGATGACATGGATGGCCTTGGCCCAGAGATAAAACCCGTCCGGATCGGCCAGAAACAGCGACGCGGTCGCAACGACGAGGATGACGAGCGAGCCGATGACTGCATAGATGGCAGTCGGCCCACCTCCCGTTTTCGCGTCCCGATCGCTCATGGCCGGCTCGCATGCCTGACCTGATCCAGCATTGCCTGAACATGAGCAATCGGAGTTTCGGGCGTAATGCCGTGGCCAAGATTGAAGATGAGCGGACCGTCGCCCAGCGCGTCCAGAATGGCCTTCACGCCGTCGGAGAGAGCCGCGCCGCCGGCGACAAGCCGTTGCGGGTCGAGATTGCCCTGGACGGCCCCGCCGGCCTGCAAAGCCCTGGCCTGCGACAGCGGCGCGGTCCAGTCGAGGCCGAGCCCGGTCACCCCGGTCTTCTCGCGATAGCCCTGATAGCGGCTGCCGGCGCCCTTGGGAAAGCCGATGATCGGGACGGAAGGATGCGCCGCCCGCACCTGTCGCACGATCTCGGCCACAGGCTCCACGCAGTGGACAACGAAGCCGGCTTCGTCGAGAACGCCCGACCAGGAATCGAAGATCTGCACGACATCGGCGCCGGCATCGATCTGCCGGATCAGATAGGCTGCCGAGTGGTCGGCGAGCATTGCCAGAAGCTGCTTCATCGCCTGCGGATGACGATAGGCGAACAGCCGCGCCGGGGCCTGGTCGGGCGTGCCATGCCCGGCGATCATGTAGGTGGCGACAGTCCAGGGCGCGCCGCAGAAGCCGATCAGCGTCGTCTTGCGTGGCAGTTCCGCACGCAGCCGCCGCACCGTCTCGTAGACTGGCGCAAGATTCACGTGAAACGTCTCGCCGTCGAGCCGCTCGATTTCGCCGGCCGTAATCGGCGTCATCAGGGGCCCGCGCCCTTCCTCGAAGCGCAGATCGCGTCCGAGCGCATGGGGAACGACGAGGATGTCGGAAAACAGGATCGATGCGTCGAAGCCGAAGCGCCGGATCGGCTGCATCGTCACTTCCACGGCCATATCGGGATTGTAGCAGAGATCGAGAAAGCTCCCGGCTCGTTTGCGGGTCTCGCGATATTCGGGAAGATAGCGCCCAGCCTGGCGCATCATCCAGATCGGCGGCGGAAAGACGGTTTCGCCCTTCAGCACGTCAAGCATCACGCGGCGTTCAGACATTCGCGTCACTCCCACCCGCTTCTTTAAAACTAAAAAAATTCATGAAATTCTTCTTTTGATTCTAAGAGTCTGTTGGAATCGATTGTTGCCGTCTGTCCCCAACCCGACCCACCCTAACGGCCCCGGGTCTTTTCGGAACAAGCCCGAGCGGGATAGGGATAACTCCGGGGACAAGCCTGAAAACATGTTATATTCCGAAACCTTGGCGCATACCGAGAAATAAGCATCGCGCGCGCCGCGTCAACGGGTGCTCGCATCCCCACAATCCACGACGGCCAGGTGATCGACCGCACCACAGGGCGAATTGTGGACAACGCGCCTTCTGATACAGTCGCGCCGCGCCCAGCCTTCATCCGGCCGAATCTCTCCACACTCACCCACAGCCTCGGACATTTTTCCTGTGAACAAACCCCAGAGCTTCTTTCATCTGCATCTCATCTCGGACGCGACGGGCGAAACCCTGCTCGCCGCCGGCCGCGCCGCTTCCGCGCAATACAAGGATGCGCGCGCCATCGAACACATCTACCCGCTCATCCGCACTGAAAAGCAGCTGATGAAAGTGTTCGACGACATCGAGGAGGAGCCCGGCATCGTGCTCTACACGCTGGTCGAACAGACGCTCGCGCGCCTGATCGACGAGCGCTGCGCGGCGATGGGCCTGCCCTGCGTGTCGGTGCTCGAACCGGTGCTGACGGTATTCCAGGCCTATCTCGGCACGCCGGCTGGCCGCCGCGTCGGCGCCCAACATGTTCTCGACGCGGACTATTTCAGGCGCATCGATGCGCTGAATTTTACCATGGAGCATGATGACGGCCAGTTGCCGGCCGACATCGAGGACGCCGAAATCATCCTGATCGGCATTTCGCGGACATCGAAGACGCCGACCAGCATCTATCTGGCCAACCGCGGCCTGAAGACAGCCAACATCCCGATCGTTCTCGGCGTTCCGATACCCCAGAGCCTGATCGAGGCGAAGAAACCGCTGATCGTCGGGCTGATCGCAACCGCCGAGCGCATCTCGCATGTTCGCCAGAACCGCGTTCTCGGCGCGGGGTACGACGCTCAGGGCTATGTCGACCGCGCCACCATTGCCGAGGAACTGACTTACGCCAGGCAGATCTGCGTGCGGCACGGCTGGCCGACGATCGACGTCAGCCGCCGGTCCATAGAAGAAACGGCGGCGGCCGTCGTTGCCCTGCGCCGCAAGACACGCTAGAGCCGCCCGGATCGGCAATCGGGACCGCCATGGCTGAAAAGATAATCCTCGCTTCGGCGAGCCCGTTTCGCAAGACGATGCTTGTTTCCGCAGGCCTTGTCGTCGAAGCGGTTCCCGCCGATCTGGACGAGCGCGCGCTCGAGGCTCCCCTGGAGGGCAGCGGCGCATCGCCGGAAGACGTGGCGCTGGTGCTGGCCGAGGCCAAGGCGCTGAATGTCAGCGAGCGTCATCCCGGCGCGCTGGTGCTGGGTTGCGACCAGACGCTGGCGCTGGGCGACGAGGTTTTTCACAAGCCCCGCGACATGGAAGGCGCACGCCGCCACCTTCTGGCGCTGTCGGGGCGAACGCACCAGCTCAACAGCGCAGCGGTTCTGGCGCGTGGTGGCGAGACGCTGTGGCGGCATGTCGGCATTGCCAGGCTGACCATGCGAAAACTCGATCCCGCCGTCATCGGCCGGCATCTGTCGCGCGTCGGCGCGTCGGCTTTGACCAGCGTTGGCGCCTACCAGATCGAGGGTGAGGGCATCCAGCTGGTCGAAAAGATCGAGGGCGATCACTTCACCATTCTCGGCCTGCCGCTGATCGAACTTCTGGCCGCCTTGCGCAAACTCGGCGCTATCGATGGCTGAGGCAGGAAGGAAAGCCTTCGTCTGCGGCCATCCGGTGGCGCATTCCCGATCGCCGAAGATCCATGGCCATTGGCTTGCCAGATTTGGCATTGCCGGCAGCTACACGGCGGTCGATATCGCCCCAAAAGATTTTCCGGCATTCGCAGCCGCGCTTCAGGCGCGGGGATTTGCCGGCGGCAACGTCACGATTCCGCACAAGGAAGCGGCGTGGTTGGCAGTCGCGCGGCGCGACGAGGCGGCGGAAAAAATCGGCGCGGTCAACACGCTGTGGTTCGAGGACGGCGTTCTGACCGGCGGCAATACCGATTCGGAAGGGTTTTGCGCCAATCTCGACGATTTCGCGCCGGGTTGGGCGGGATTGGGGGCCGCTGTCGTTCTGGGGGCGGGCGGGGCGTCCCGTGCAATCATTCATGCTCTGCTACAGCGGGGTTTTTCGGACATCAGGGTGGTGAACCGGACCCTGTCTCGCGCCGTCGAGCTCGTCGACAGGTTCGGGCCGGATGTCTCGGCACACTCCGACAAAGATGCTCGGGATCTGCTCGGCGATGTCGGGCTGCTTGTCAACACGACATCGCTCGGCATGCATGCCGAACTTCCTGTCGATCCAGCCCTTCTTCCGGACAAGGCTATCGTCACCGACATCGTCTATGTGCCGCTGGAGACGCCGCTGCTGGCCGCTGCCCGTCGTCGCGACCTGAAGACGGTCGATGGGCTGGGCATGCTGTTGCACCAAGCCGTTCCCGGCTTCGAACGCTGGTTCGGAACGCGGCCCGACGTGACGGCCGAGTTGCGGAACCTGATCATTGCCGACCTGGAAACGGCAAGAAAATGATCGTGCTTGGCCTCACCGGCTCGATCGGCATGGGCAAATCGACCACGGCAAAACTATTTGCCGATGCCGGCGTGCCGGTTCACGATTCGGACGAGGCCGTGCACCGACTTTATGCGGGCCAGGCGGCGCCGTTGGTGGAGGCCGCGTTTCCCGGCGTGACCGTCGACGAGGCGATCGACCGGAAGCTGCTCGCCGGCCGGGTTCTTGGCAACCGCGAGGCGCTGCGAAAACTGGAATCGATCGTCCATCCGCTTGTCCGGGCCGACGCCGACGCTTTTCTGGCGCGCCACCGCGCGAACAGTACCCCCCTGGTCGTGCTCGATATTCCCCTGCTGTTCGAGACGGGCGGCGCCGACCGGGTCGACAGGATCGTGGTCGTCACCGCGCCCGCTGAAATCCAACGCGAACGGGTGCTGGCGCGACCCGGAATGACGGTCGAGAAGTTCAACGACATTACGAAATCCCAGACGCCGGACGCGCAAAAACGCGAGCTTGCGGATTTTGTCATCGACACGGGAGAGGGCATGGCGGCGGCGCGCCGCTCGGTTCAAAGGATCATCGCGGAATTGACCGGGGGACAGAAGGAGCGGCCGCCGGCGTGAGACTTGCCCCGGCGCGCGTCGATCCGCATGGTTGGCGCAGGGAACGGGTGATTCGATGCGCGAGATCGTCTTCGATACGGAAACCACCGGGCTTGACTCGCGCGACGAGCGCATCATCGAGATTGGCGGCGTCGAGTTGGTCAACCGGTTCCCGACCGGCCGCGTCTTTCACCGCTACATCAATCCGCAGGGCCGCCAGATTCACGCCGACGCGCAGGCGGTCCATGGCATCGGCGCGGCCGACCTTGCCGGCAAGCCGTCATTTCCCGACATTGCCGACGAGTTCCTGGATTTCGTCGATGGCGCGAAACTGGTCGCCCACAATGCAGGCTTCGACATGGCCTTCGTCAATGCCGAGCTTGGCCGCATAGGGCGGTTGGCGATCGATCCGGGACTGGTCGTCGACACGTTGGCGCTGGCCAGACGCAAGCACCCGATGGGGCCGAATTCGCTCGTTGCGCTGTGCCGCCGTTACGGCATAGACATCAGCCGCCGCACGAAGCACGGCGCGCTGCTCGATGCCGAACTGCTGGCCGAAGTCTATATCGAACTCATCGACGGCAAGCAGGCTGCGCTCGGCCTGGATACGGTTTTCCGGGGCGAGCCTGCGCGGACAGCGGCCACGACGGTGGACATCGTCACTCGCGCGAGGCCGGCGCCGTTGGCCGCCCGCCTGTCGGCGGACGACCGCGCCGCGCATGCGCGCCTCGTCGCCGACCTCGGCGAAAAGGCTCTTTGGGCCCGATTCGCCTACGCCAATTGAGCCGATAGACAAAAAACCCGGCCTGCGACGGCCGGGTTTTTTGATCACAGCTTGGAAGCGCCGGTGGGTGTCAGCTGACCTGGACTTTGGCCTTGGCCTGATCTTCCGCCATCTTCTGCTGGAACATCTGCGCGAAATCGATGGGATCGAGCATCAGTGGCGGGAAGCCGCCATTGCGGGTGGCCTCGGAGATGATCTGCCTGGCGTACGGAAACAGCAGGCGCGGGCACTCGATGAACAGCAGCGGCAGCATGTGCTCCTGCGGAAATCCCTCGATGCGGAACACGCCGCCATAGACCAGCTCGACGTTGAACAGCACGTCTTTCTCGAACGACGCCTTGGCCGACAGCGTCAGATTGACGTCGAATTCGGTTTCCGACATCGGGTTGGCGTTGACATTGACATTTATGGCGATGCCGGGGGCCTTGTCACGCCCGCGCAGCGAATTCGGCGCGCCCGGACTCTCGAAGGACAGATCCTTCACATATTGCGCGAGCACGTTGAGCGAGGTCTTGCCGCCATTGCCGTTGGCCACCGGACCTGCCGCCTTCTTTTCTTCTTCGGCCATGCCGTCCTGGTCCTTCCGTGTCCGCCGCCCGAGCGGCCCGGTTTCAAAATCGAGCGTTGGCTAGCATGGCAGGCATGGCAAGACAAGGTTTGGACGGCGCGGCCGTTGTGTGATGAAATCGACGATAGCGATCAGTCGCTCTCGATCTTGCGCCATGGCCGGACGGGCTCTCGTTCGGTGGAATAATCGTGCTCGTCGAGATCGATCGTCCTGGCGTCGCCGTTTCCATTCCGCCGCCTTGCGCTTACGCCATTGGCGGCCACGCCGGCAAAGCGGATGCGGGTGCGCAACTGTCTCCAGACGAAATCGCGCAACGGCGGAAGAAACAGCAGGATGCCCAGAATGTCGGTGACGAAACCCGGTATCAGGAGCAGAATGCCCGCGGCCATGATCATCACGCCATGCGCGAGTTCGCGGCTCGGATTGCGGCCCGCCTCCAGTTCAGTCCGGATACGGCTCATCACGCCGAACCCCTGGATTCTGAGCAGGATCGATCCGGCAATGCCGGTGGCGATCACCAGACCGAGCGTCGGGAGCACGCCGATCTGCCTGCCGACGAGCACGAAGCCTGCAATTTCAAGAAGCGGAAGCAGCAACAGAAAAATCGGGATGAGGGGAAGGCGCATCGGTAAAAAACCATCTTTCCTGAATTGCCAGACGCCGACGCCGGCGCTGATGCGGCTCCTCTCAGATAGGTATGGCTGGTCTGTGTTTGAATGATGGGCGCATGCGTTCTATATGCAGCAGTTGAAGCGTGCGATAGATGATGAGGCAGCCTGTCTCGAGGCAGGGCACGATTGGCGGAAGACATGGAATTTTTCGACTTCGGCACGATTTTCTTTCTGGTGGCGGCGGTGGTGATCTTTTTTCAACTGCGCAATGTGCTTGGCCGGCGCACCGGAAACGAGCGGCCGCCTTTCGATCCATTTGCCGGGCGCAGGCGCGACAAGGATGCGGCCGACAAGCCCGACAATGTGGTGTCGTTGCCCGGCAAGCGCGCGGCCGGTGAACCCGCCGAAAACGCTTATGCCGCAGTCGACGCGTTCGCAAAGCCCGGGACCGACCTGAACAAGGGTCTGCGCGCGATCCGCGACGCCGACCATTCGTTCGAGCCTCGATCCTTCGTCGATGGGGCGAAGATGGCTTACGAGATGATCGTGATGGCCTATGCCGACGGCGACCGGAAGACGCTGAAGAATCTACTGTCGCGCGAAGTATATGACGGCTTTGTCGCGGCAATTGCCGACCGCGAGGCGAAATCGGAAAAAATCCAGTCCTCTTTCGTCGGCATCGACAAGGCCGACATCGTATCGGCCGACATGAAGAATGGCGAAGCCCATGTCACCCTCAAAGTGGTCAGCAAGCTGATTTCGGCGACCAGGAACAAGGCCGACGAGGTTGTCGATGGCGATCCCGAAACCATCGTCGAGGTCAAGGACGTGTGGACCTTCGCCCGCGACACGCGCTCGAAGGACCCGAACTGGAAGCTTGTCGCAACGGAAGCGGAAGACTGATCCCGCGCCGCCCGGGTTAAGTTTGTTCCGGTGCCCCTGTCTCCGCTTTTCCGCGCCGCGCGCTTCGGCGACCTGTCTGGGTGGGAGGATGACGCTCATCTGGCGGCCTTCGACGCGTTTCGTCGATCGGCCTTCCGGTCATTGATAAAACCCTACCGAAGCGGCTCGCTCGGCATCGACGAGGCATCGTTTACCCCGGCCTATGAAAACGCGCGGACAACGCCGCCACGCGATAGCGGCGAAGCCCGAGAATTCTTCGAACGGCATTTTTCGCCGGCCCGCATCCAGACCGAGTCGGGAGTCCATGGCCTGGTCACCGGCTTCTACGAGCCGGAAGTGGAAGCCTCTCCGGTCAGAACCGGCCGGTTCACGGTTCCGCTGCTCTCTCGTCCCGCCGATCTCGTCGACATCGACGACAAAAACCGCCCTGCCGGCATGGACCCCTATCTGGCCTTTGCGCGGCCCGGCCCTGAAGGTTTGGTCGAGTATCACGACCGTGCGGCTATCGAGCAGGGCGCTCTTGCAGGCAAAGATCTCGAAATGGCGTGGCTTGAAGATGTGGTGGACGCCTTTTTCATCCAAGTGCAGGGTGCGGCCCGGCTCAACATGCCGGACGGATCGGTACACCGCGTCAGCTATGCCGCAAAGTCGGGACAGCGTTTCACCGGCCCGGGAAAAATCCTGGCGGAGTTGGGCGAAATCCCTCTCGAAGAAGTCACCATGCAGTCGATCCGCGCCTGGTTTCGAAAAAATCCGCACCGCGTCGGCGAAATCCTAGGGCAAAACCGCTCCTACATCTTCTTTCGTGATGCGCCGGTCGACGATCCGGCGCTCGGGCCGATCGCGGCCGCGAAAGTCCCGTTGACGCCGGGCCGTTCGGTCGCCGTCGACCGCCTGCTGCACACATTCGGCACGCCGTTCTGGATTCGTGCGCCGTCGCTCACCGCCTTTGGCGGCGAAAAATTCAGAAGGTTGATGATCGCGCAGGATACCGGCTCGGCCATCATCGGGCCGGCGCGAGGCGACCTCTTTACCGGATCGGGCGATGCGGCCGGCGAAATCGCCGGCGTGGTGCGCGCCGCAGCCGATTTTTACGCGCTGCTCCCCAAATCCCTGGCAGGGGGGCTGCCTGGATGACTGCCCGCGAAAAAAAAAGCCTCAGCGACGACGATCGGGTTTTGTGGAGCCTGGTGGCGCGCAGCGCCAAGCCACTGAAGGGCAAGGCAGTCCCTGTTCTCGCCGTTCCCGTTCCAACCCCGGCCGATTCATCAACCCCGACGCCCGCCGTGGCTGTCAAGACAGCCGCTCCCGTGCCAAAACGCCAGCACATCGGCCATGTGCTCGATCGGCCGACGCTGGACCGGTTGGGCAAGGGCAAGCTGCCGATCGAAGGCCGGGTCGATCTGCACGGCATGAGCCAGAGCGAGGCGCACGAGCTGCTTTTTTCGTTTTTGCGGCGCGCCCATGCCGGCGGCATACGCTATGTGCTGGTGATCACCGGCAAAGGATCATCGTCTGGTGGCGAGGGCGTTCTCCGGCGCGCTGTGCCCGCATGGCTGGGCACGCCTTCGTTCCGGCCGCTTGTCTCCAGCTATGACCATGCCGCGCGCCATCATGGCGGCTCGGGCGCGCTCTATGTCCGTCTGCGCCGGGCGCCATGACTCCGTTCGGTGAAAAAATCCGCGCGCTTCGCGCAGCCAAGGGCG
>JBGTLX010000135.1:0-2670 GCA_041743855.1 Rhizobiaceae bacterium
CCGGGTGAATGCTCTCGGGCTCTGCTGTACTCAGCGGCGGACGCCGCTTGGCCAGCGCAGAAGGTACTGGCCGAACAGAGCTCCCAAGCCGGCCAGGACCGCGACTGAGCCAAATTGCCAGACGAGAATCATGATGCTGGCGTCCTGTTCGTGAAACAGGCGCAGCGCCGCGGCAGCTAATGCTGCTGCTGCCAAGGTTGCAAGAGCAGTCGTGGTGACCGGGGCGATCGGGGCTGCGCGACGGATCATGATGAAGATCACGAGAGTGGGCACGATGCTGACGGCCAGGATCATCGAGAAACAGAGGAGGTCCGGTTGTAGCGTGAGACCATCGGATCCAGAGCGCACCCAATCGCGCCAGCATCCCTCGCCGAGGCTTGCGAGCCAGAGGACAAGGAACGGAAGGGGCGCAAACCGTTCCCATAGGGGCCGGCCCGGGCAACCGGCGCAGAATGCCGCCGCGGCCGCCATCATGCTCGTCATATAGGCGGCGCCGATCTCGACGAGAAAACTCGGCTCGGCGAGCTTCGCCGCGATGTCAGGCCGCAATCCCATAACCGCTACGAATCCAGCGACGTAGGCAGTCGAGATGGCGAGCCAAATCATCGCCCGCCATCCCGGGTGGGGCAGACGTTGCACGTAGGCGTCCCGAGCCAGCGTTTGGATGAGGTCGTCGGTTTTCATCGGGCTCAACTCTTTCTATTCCGGTTCTGGCGCATCGCTTTCATAGCCCGGTGCACCGTAACTTTTAGTGACGCGACGCTCTTGCCCGTGACCACAGAAGCCTCCTGGAGTGAGAGCCCCTTCAGTTTCAACAACTCGATTGCCTCGCGTTGTCCCGCAGGCAACATGGACATGGCCCAACGAACCGCCTCTTGATCGTCGACTACCTCTTGTTCCTTTTTCGTTTCATGGCCTGCGAAGGTTTCAGGCATTACATCGACGGTGGTCTCATTGGCAGATCGCGCGGAGACCTTTCGCGCTGCGTCGGCGATCCGGCGCGAGGTGATCGTCATTAGCCAGGGCATGAACGGTCGGCGAGGATCGTAGGTCTGGCGAACGGCGTGCACGGACAGCAGGACCTCCTGCACGATGTCCTCTACATCCTGGGCGCTGCGCCACTTTCGGTGCACAACGCGCCTAAGCATTGGCAACAATTCGGAGAGCAAGCAAGCATAAGCGGCGCCGTCGCCGTCCTGGCCTGCACGCATCAGCAAGCACCAACGCTCCTCGCGGGCTTGCCTGGCTTTCTGGTTGCTGGAATCGCTCATGCTGGTCGCCGCGAGTTCTGAACTTTGGGCGGCCCTAGAGCCATTCTTGGTACTCGAATGACAGGGTGATCTCGGGCACGCAAGCGAGTTCGGCCACGACCATATCCGAACCGGTCAATGGTGGCGCTAACGCGGAACATAACACTACTTCAAAGTAATGTGAGAAGCCGCCGCCTCGCCATGTGTAACCTGAGACGGTTTAAAGCGAAGAGAGTAGGGCAGGCCGGTCGGCCCAGGCTCATAGGCCTTGGCGAAGCCCGTGACCGCGAAGGCCGAGGGAGCCCCACTTGAGAATCGTGCCCTCCAACACAATTCCTGGGCAGTTTGCCCGAGTCTCGAGCGTTTCACGGCCCTTTTCGATGAGCAGGGGCACGAATGGCCTTAGGCGACACCACTATGACGAATGGCCTTAGGCGACACCATTATGAGGAGAGACCAAGACATGACATCTACATACCGGATCAAGACTTTGCCGCTGCTCTCCATCGAGGAGACCCAGGGCAAAGCCAAGGCCTCGCTCGTGAAGGCCAAGCAGCAACTAGGCTTCGTCCCCAACATGTACGGGGCAATGGCCAACGAGCCTGCATTGTTCGAGGCTTATGCCTCGGGATATGCGGCTTTCCGGCGGGAATGCGGATTTTCGCCAGCCGAACAAGAAGTCATCTTTCTCGCCATCAGCCGGGAGAACAGCTGCGACTACTGCATGGCCGCCCATAGTTTCGTCGCGGACGCGATGTCCAAGGTGCCCGTCGCCGTCACCGACGCCATTCGCGAAGGACGGCCGATCGCGGATCCGAGGCTCGCGGCCCTCGCCACCTTCACGGCGAAGATGGTTGCTTCGCGCGGACGCCCGACCGACGATGATGTCCGGGCATTTCTCGCGGCGGGTTACAGTGAGAAGAATATCCTTGGTATCATCCTCGCGATCGGCGTCAAAACCTTCAGCAACTACACCAATCATATCTTCCACACGCTCGTCGACTCTGCGTTCGAAACGCGTGTGTGGAAGGCTGCGTGACGATCGAAAAAGTGGGCTTGCCCGAAGATAGTGTAGCTGATGTCGCCAGGGTCATGACGCAGAGAGGCCTGTACCATCTCCCCTCAAGCGATGCGGGCCGGTTTGTAGGCGTGGCGAGCATAGGCGATGTCTTAAAGCACCGCCTTAACGAGATGGGACTTGAGGCGAGCGTTCTACGCGATATCGCGCTCGCCAGCCGTTAGACCGGAGGTGAGGGGTCCGCTGATGCGGACGCCTCGGCCGAAGCGCAAGACAAAGCATAAGGACAAGGTGCATGACAGGATCCAACGGACGCCGGCGCGTCGTAGTCACTGGCCAGGGCGTTGTCACTCCTTTGGGCACCGGTGTGGATAAATTTTGGAGCGCACTCAAGAATGGCGA
>JBGTLX010000136.1:0-3923 GCA_041743855.1 Rhizobiaceae bacterium
AAGAGACATCGGCTGCCAGGTGCTGGCACGAGCAAAGGGACGGAACCTTGGCGTTGACGCTTGGCGACGCTTGCGGTCCGCATCAAGAAGGCGTATTTGAGCGCTTGGGGAAACTGAGCGTTAGTCAGTCGCAGCCGGCAGATCTGTGGTCGCTCAAAGAATTCAAGGACGTTCCAATCGTGCTGTGCAACGAGCGCCGGCAGTGAACGCGCCACCTAACTATGCGTTGGAGCGGTCCGTGAAAGGTTGCGGGTGGCGCGCCGCAGGCGCGCATAGAGATTTTACGCCTGCGGCGCGCTGGAACTGTTTCGCGCGGCCCGCTCAACGCGGACGTTAGATGTCTGGTCGAGCCGTGGCAAAGGCAAGCATCGCAATTATGTTCGCAGCAGTAACGCTGACTTCACTTCTCCTATTCGTTGTAGGTCTAGGGATACTTGCTTGGCAGCTTCTGCCAGCTGGTTGGCAGTCCTACCTTGAAGCAGGCGACAGCTCTCTCGCTCTTCTAGGCCTGTTTCTGGGCGTTCCTGTTAGTCTTGGATTGTTGGCGTTACTTGGACTCATAGTCTCGTTCAGAATCATGAGTCACTTCGCTACTCGCGAAGAGGCGCAATCGTTCCTACTGTCCGGTTGGCTTGGCGGGCATATTGGCCCGCTCGAGCACTGGATGCTGTCCTGGTATCCGTCTTCGCGACGAACAGACATCTAACTATGCGTTGGAGCGGTCCGTGAAACATTGCGGGTGGCGCGCCGCAGGCGCGCGGAGAGATTTTACGCCTGCGGCGCGCTGTAACTGTCTCGCGCGGCCCGCTCAACGCGGACGTTAGACAGCAACATGGCGCTGGCGCACTCCCCTGAGTTCCGACGCGGCCCACAACTGCTATTCGCGGTCACAACCTTCGCGGGCCTCCTTGGAACTCTCGTGCCGGGCGAGCCGTCCTGGCAGCGCGTTGTCGCCTTACCCTATGCCTTCTTTCTGGTTTGCAGTGGGTTCGCAGCGGGTTGGCTGTTAGCTCACGTCTTCAGACTGCTATTTGGCTGGATCTCGCACGGTCTCGCCCGGGGATTAATTCTTCTGTACTTCTACGGAGCCCCGCTCGGAGCGATACTCATGCTACTTCTATCGGCATGGGATCCCGCGGGTATCGACGGCCAGGAAGTATCTCTTCGCGAAATGATTCTCTTCGTGCCCGCATCTCTTGGCATTTCCGCAGGCATTCGGCATGTACTCAACCGGGAGTTTGTTGCTGTCTAACTATGCGTTGGAGCGGTCCGTGAAAGGTTGCGGGTGGCGCGCCGCAGGCGCCCGGAGAGATTTTACGCCTGCGGCGCGCTGGAACGGCCTCGCGCGGCCCGCTCAACGCGGACGTTAGGCCGACATGAAGAATCATGATTCACTTGTAGATTCTCTAAATCTTGAATCGCCAAAATTGAGCGTAGATGCAAAGTCTCCTGAGCGTATTGAGAGAAACCGCACCGCTCCGCTTGCAACTGGAAACATCGCGCGACGGCGTATGCGCGTCGCCGGCCGGATGCTCGGCTCACTGCTGCTGGGTGGGGTGGCGATTCTTGGCTCGATTCTGATCGTTCGACAAGGCCTGCTTCCGCTGATTGAAGCGGTGTTCCATCCGGGGCCCGAATTGCTCAGTGTCTTTAGGCGCGCTGGCATCCTTCTGACGGCAGTAGCCGGCTACTGGGCTTTCGTGCACTGGCATGAAAAACGCGAAGCGACCGAGCTGCATCTGCGGCCGATTCACCTGATACTTGGCGGCGCGAGCGGCGCTGCCATGGTGGCGCTGCCGATGGCCGTGCTATTCGCTCTGGGCGTCTACGAACCGGTGCTGTTCCGCGGCGCCTCGCCGGCGCTGCTCGGCGTAGCAGCCCTTATCGGCATCGCGGCTATCGTGGAAGAACTGGTTTACCGCTGCCTGCTGTTCCGGCTCCTGGAACGGGCCTGGGGAACGAAGCTGGCGTTGGTAGTACAAGCGGTGGCGTTCGCCCTGGCGCACTTGGAAAACGTCGAATAAGGTGGGATCAGCGATGTGGTGACAATGCTGGTATCAGTGACTTTGACGGGCCTGCTCTGGGCCGGAGTGTTCGTCCTGGCGCGCAACCTGTGGGTGGTGGCCGCCCATCACGCGGCATGGAACTTCACCATTCTGCTCAGTGGCTTGCCGCTTTCCGGCATTGAGGACTGGCGCAAGTTGGCGCCACTCGAAAGCCGCTTTGCCGGGCCCGACTGGCTGACCGGCGGGATGTTCGGTCCAGAGAGTTCGTTGCTGGTGATCGCGTCGACCACGGTCGCGGTTGTGCTGCTGCTGCGCGCGGCACGCCGACGTGGGGCCTTCTTCGTGCCGGCGGCCTAGTCCCGATGCGATGCCTACGAAGCCCTGACAGACCCCCATTGCGGCCTAACAACCGCATGCAGCGGACGCGCTTCGCGCGCCGCTGATGCCGAGCGTTAGATGTCACTCTTGACACGCACTACAGTGTAGTTACACTGTCGGTATGGAGGAGCTGCGCTACGAATGGGATGAGCCTAAGAATAGGGCCAATCAGCGTAAGCACAGAGTCGCATTTGAGGAGGCTCGGACCGCCTTCCTGGATGAAAATGCCAGACGGGTGTCGGACCCCGACCACTCAATCGGCGAAGACCGTTACATTCTTCTTGGTCTGAGCATTCGGCTGCGATTGCTGGTGGTGTGCCACAGTTTTCGGGAGTCGGAGCGCGTCATCAGAATCATTTCCGCTCGAAAGGCAGATCCTTCGGAACGTCGTGACTACTCCAGGTGGCTACCATGAGAAAGCGCTATGACTTTTCCAAGTCTGAACCGAACCCGTATCTGAGCAAACCCAAGCGCCAGATCACGATTCGCCTCGACTCCGATACAGTCCAATACTTCAAGAGTCTTTCTCAGCAGTGCGGCATTCCGTACCAGAACCTCATCAACCTGTATTTGCGGGATTGCGCGGCTGAAAAGAAACAACTTAAGCTCGATTGGGCTTCGTGACATCTAACTATGCGTTGGAGCGGTCCGTGAAAGGCTTATGCGAGCGCGCCGCAGGCGCGGGGAGAGATTTTACGCCTGCGGCGCGCTGCAACGGCATCGCGCGGCCCGCTCAACGCGGACGTTAGATTGCCGAGAGTCAGCTCGGCGCTATGATTCGGGCGAGGTCACGTCGGGAGGCGCCCAGGGCGATGAGTGACCGCATCAGCAAGTCGATAGAGACCGTGGGATCACCGGACTCCATTTTGGCGACTCGAGATTGGCTGGATCGCACCGCCGCAGCCAGATCATGCTGCGTCAGTCGCTTGCGCTTGCGACGGGCCTTGAGCCCCTCCGCCAGCTTGAGGCGTAGCTCGATCAGCGCGGCCTCCTCCGCCGACAGATCCAGAAATTCCTTGGCGTTGCCTACTTTCCAGCCGCGACTCGCGAGTTTGGCTCTCTTACTTGCACGCATCGTCATACTCCCGAAAACGCCTCTGGCAGGTCGCAATCACATCTTTGGGCGTGGTGCGCGTCTTCTTCGCGAACACCGCCCCAATCACGATCGCATCTCGGTCCGTGCGATAGACAATTCTCCAAGTCGCCGCGGAATCCCCGATACGCAGCTCGTGGCATCGCCTTCCGATTCCAGGCATGGGCCGCGACTGGGGCATTCCCAACGACTCGCCACGCTGCAGCCTTCTAAGCAACATGCCGGCTTCAATCCTGGCAGCGGTGCCGAACGGCGGAGTTTTGATCTCCCCATGCAGCCATACGACCGGCTTGTCAGCTGAAGCCACAGGATACAGTATATGTCAGTACTGACATACGGTCAACTTGAGCTCGGAAATCAAACAATGCGTTGGAGCGGTCCGTGAGGGAGTCGAGCGAGCGCGCCGCAGGCGCGCGGAACAATATCGCGCCGGCGGCGCGCCGGCC